>JALYZB010000118.1 GCA_030945945.1 Actinomycetota bacterium
CCAGGTGGGCGGCGTTCATCGCGGCGAGCGCTCCGCCCAGGCAGACGGCGAGGATGTCGACGGTGTCCGAGCGCGTGATCTCGCTAACGACGTCGAGCGCGGCCTGGGTCCCGTGCACGAGGTAGTCGTCCATCGTCACGCCGGAGAGCGACGAGTCCGGGTTGCGGTAGCTGATCGCGAACACCGTGCGCCCGTGCTTCACCGCCCACTCGATCAGGCTGCGTCCGGGCGCGAGATCCATGACGTAGTACTTGTTGATCCATGGGGGACTCGCCAGCAGTGGGGTCGCGTGAACCTCTTCTGTCTGGGGCAGGTACTGGAGCAGCTCCATGACGTCGTTGCGGTAGACGACCTTGCTCGGCGTGGCCGCCATGTTCTCGCCAAGCCGGAAGGAACTGGCGTCGACCTGCCGCGGCCGGCCACCGTTGTGGAGGATGTCGTCGACGCAGTTGCGGGAGCCGGCCACGACGCTCTGCCCGCCGGTCTCGAACGCCCGCTTGAGCGCCGCCGGGTTGGTCAGGAGCAGGTTGGTCGGCGCCAGCGCGTCGGCGAGCAGCTCGACCGCAAACACCGCCTTCGCGCGCGTCGCGGTGTCCAGCTCCGCGCCCGCGAGTAGATCCTCGGCGAGCCGGCGAAGCACCAGGTACGACTGACGCAGGGCGAAGAAGGCCGCGTTGCCCTCCCACGCCGGATCGGAGAAGCGCCGGTCCCCGGCGTCCAGGGACACGGGGCCCGCGACGCTGTGCCCGGTGGCGCGCGACGCGGTCGCAAGGCTCGTGCGGGCCAGGTCGAGGGCACAGCGCAGGCCGGCCCGCGCCGCCGATTGGGGATGACGGGCCACGCTGACGGCCGCCGCGCCCAGCGCGCGTCCAAACAGCGCTGGGTCCAGGTCCAACGCCCCCGCCTCCGGCGCGAGAGCCGTCAGTGCGGCGAGCGTGTCCGGGAGCGCCGCCTCCGGTCCGTGCGGGACCGGCTGCTCCGAATGCGAATCAGTCACTGTGAGCCTCCTGCAGCGGTCGCTCGAGGGTCCGCGCCATCCCCCGCTCGACGGCCTCGATCAGGTGAGGGCGGAGACGCACGGGTGCAATGATGGCATCGATCGAACCCATCCGGAGCGCCCGCTCAACCGTGTGGACGCGGTCGAACTCGCGCGCGACCTCGCCGAGCATGTTCGAGCGCACCGAAGCCCTCAAGTCGGTCAGCGCCACGCGCAGTGAGGCTGGCTCGTCGCCCTCGGCGTCGTCTAGGCGAGTCTTGAGCTCAACCATCCGCGGGTCCGCGTCAGTACGGGTATTGACCTCTCGAGCGAAGACCGTCGCGGCTGCCGGAGCGCCGCCGATGACCGACGCGTACGAGCCCTCAACGGCGATCACCTCCATGTTGTCGTTGAGCGTGCCCGAGAAGACCACGAAGGCTCCTCCGTGGTAGCGGGACACGACGCAGAAGACGATCGGGCCGTCGAAGTTGACGATCGCCCGGCCGATCTCCGCCCCGTACTCGAGTTGCAGCTTGCGTAGGGACTCCGGCGCGCCGTCGAAGCCCGAGAGGTTGGCCAGCACCACCAGAGGGCGGCTTCCGCTGGCGGCGTTGATGGCGCGGGCCACCTTCTTGGACGACTGGGGAAAGAGCGTTCCCGCCGTCCACTGGTCAGGGCCGTCCGCGGGCAGGAACCCGCTGCGGCGCAGTGGCCGGGATTCGATACCGAGCACCGTTACGGGATAGCCGCCCAGGTGGGCGTCGAACACGACAACGCTCTCGGCACCCGCCATCGCCGCCCAGCGCTCGAGCGGCCGGTGGTCCTGGTCAGCGACGGCTCGCATCACCGCGCGGATGTCAAACGGCTTCTTGCGCTCTGGGTTTGTGTCACTTGAGAAGATGTCGCCGACGGTGCGGAAATCGCTGGTGGGGGCGTGGTGCGGATAGCTGCAGACGTCGCGGTCGACCGGGTCAAGGCTCTCCGCGCGCCGGGGGAAGCGCTCGCCAGGCGCGACGTACGTGTGCTCGTAGTGGGCGAATAGGATTTCGCAGGCCGCCATCAGGTCCGGCGCCCAGTACTGAGCTTGGCCGTTGGGTCCCATGATCCGGTCGTAGCCGCCAATCCCGAAGTTATCTTCGGCTGAGACGCCGCCCGAATAGTCGAGTGCCTGCTTGCCGGTGAGCACCATCGCGCTCTCGGGGGTCATCACGAGGATGCCACGGGTGTGCAACAGCATCGTGGCCTCTGCGTTCCAGTACGGCTGAGCGCCGACGTTTATTCCGGCGACGATGACGTTGACCTCGCCCGGGCCCTGTGTGAACGTGATCAGTCGACGGAGCACGCGCGAGATCCAGTCCATGTTCTCGGTGCCGCTGTCCATCGAGATCTTCGCCCCGGCAGACACCGCCAGCCACTCGACGGGCACCGCCATCTCCTCGGCGAGGTCCAGAGCCCGCATGATTCGAACGGCCTCTGGCTCGGCGATCGCGCCGAGCGCCTTGGTCGGGTCGCCGAGGATCGCCACGCGCACCATGCCCTCGGGATAGCGGTCGGTGATCGTGCGCACAACTCCGACGACGATCCCTGCGCGGTTGCCGCCGTAGGGACGCTCGACTGGCACCAAGCGGCTGTCATCGTCGAGGTCGTACTCGGTGAACTTTCCGCCCGCGCGGGTCAGCGCGGGCAAGAGCTCGTACGGGTACACCGTCCCGCGGCGCCTGGCCAGCAGGGCCTGCTGGGCGTATTCGTCGAGCGTCGGTAACGGCTCGGTCGGCGGCTCGGCAGCCGAGAGGGTGACCCCAACGCCGCGCTGATAGGAGAAGCCTAAGACGGTGTTGCGCAGCTCACCATCGGGCAGAGCCGGTATGCGCGCCTCGATCAGTACCTCCTCTAGGCCCAACCCGGCGGTGATCGGGGCCAAGGTCCGCGTGACCGCCACCAGCTCGTCGAGCGCCACCTCCATCGGCGGCCAGACGTAGAGCAGCACCCGGTTTCCGTGCAGCCGCCGATTGGGCGGACGCTGAGCCTGCACGCGCCGGATGCCGTCGAGGCATGCTGCCAGCACGCGCTCCGGCTCGGGCAGCGCGGTAAGCCGGCCCGACGGGTCACGCACCGGCGTGAGATCACGCACCTCGGCCAGCGCCACGAGGCGCTCGTCGCCCGGGTTCTCGCGGGCGACGCAGTGAAATAGGTGGACGTCCTCGACCGTCGGCACGCGCGTGAGCTCAAAGTTGGCGAGCCGCCCGAGATGCAGGCGCCGGGCGATCATCGGGTGAAGCTCACGGGTGACACGCTCCTCTTGAAAACCACCCGCGGCCGGTCGGAACGTGAAGTGATGCACGTCGGCGTCAGCCCGACTGGCGACGGCCGCCGCCACCCTCCGCACTGATGCAGGCAGCTGCGCCCCGTTGAGCGCCGCACCAAGCTCGGCAGCCATGCCGTCGGCATCGGTGAGCGGATCGCTCCAGTGAACGTAGAAATCGACGACGCACTCGGGCGCGGTGCAATCGGCTGCCAGCGTGGCGGCGGCCGCGGCGGCCGCGGGCAGGTGCGAGGCCTCTGTGAGCGTCGCGATCAGCTGCACGCACCGGCCATCGAGCGAGTAGCCGACGGTTACGAATTGCCGGCCGTCGACGCGTGACCAGCTCATTTCCTCGAGCGGAAGGATCTTGTAGTAGCGGCATGTGAGGAGCTCCAGCAACGGCCTGTGGCCGTCCGTCCCGCCGATCCGCTCCGCGAGCAGCCGGATCAGTGGCTCCGGGCTGGCGACAAGAGCCTCAATGCGCTCGGCGTGGTCGGGGGCATCGGGATGGGCGGCGAGGTAGCGCAGCTGCTCCCGAGCTGAGGTGAGCACGCGCGCCCGGGCGGCCTCGATGATGGGTCGATCGAAGACCCGAAAACGCACGCTGCGGGCGAGCTCGCCGACGACCGGATAGCGTAGCTGCGCCGCCACGATGAGCCGGTCGAGCGTCTCGTGGAACTCGTCACGCAGTGACTCGGGCAGTGCTTCGGCATGCTGGAGGCGTTGGTCTAGGAGAGCCATCACGGCCGGGGCCTGTGACCGCGCGCGCTGGTGGGCGAGGAAGATCCTGTACACCGCCTCTTCTAGCTCGGGCCCGCGCTCCAGCTCGTGCACGCCGTAATGGCCCAGGGCGCGCACGAGCCTGACGGCGAACGTCTCCGGCAGGCCCTCGTGCTCGACATCGAGCGAGTGCAGGTAAGCGCGGAAGTGCTCACGGGGACTGCGGACACGTTCGCCTTGCTCCTCGTCGAGATCCTCCCGCTCGGCCTCCGCCCAGTTCCGGGAGAGCTCAGCCAGGTCGGCGAAGATCGTCAGGATCTCGAGTTCGCCATGGAGCAGCTCGGGGTCATCGGCGGGCAACTCGTTCCGTGCCTGCTGGAACTCTTCGACGAGCCGGCGGGCCTCCTCCACACTCACGTCAAAGCCCATGATCACACTGCGCAGGGCATCCAGCTGCTCGCGCGCGCGAGCGCGGGCGCCGGGACCCGATGCAGCGTCCGAGGCGCCGAAGGCGATCCGCGGAGCGTTGGGCGTCGCCGCGCCTTCGATCTTCCACGGCTCGATGCTGAGAAGCGGCGCTCCGGCCTCGACATGGACGCTGCCGGCAACCAGCACTTCCCGGACCCGCCCGGCATGTGTCGCCACGACCGTCATCTCCATCTTCATCGCCTCCAGCACCGCGACCGGCGACCCGGCCTCCACCTCGTCGCCTGCGGTCACGGTGACGGCCACGACGAGCGCTGGCGAGGGAGCCCGCACGATCCCTCGATCGTCTCGCGACACGCGATGTGCGACCCCCTCGACCTCCATCAGTTGGTCCGCGCCATCGCTGACCGAATCGACTCGGAACGTCGTCTCGCCGATGGCAAGCCGGCGCGCGAAGCGGCGGAGGGGCTCGACCTGCACGTCGACGCTCGCGCCGTCAGCCTCGATCTTGTAACGCCGGGGCCCGGTCTGCGCGGCAGCGAGACGGTAGGTCTGACCTCGATGGCGCAGGTCCAACGTCCGGCCGATCTCGTGGCTTGCCTTGGGCTGCCCGCGACTGGCGCCGGCGTAGAAGCCGCGGCGCTCGAGCTGCTGCTCGGAGTCGTACACGTCGATCGCGGCGGCGAGCAGAGCGACGTCGGCGTGGCGAGTTAGGACATGGCCGTTCGCGGCAACGAGGTGGTCCAACCAGCCGGTATCAGCGACGCCGGCAATCAGCTCCGGGCGATCGAGCAGGTCGAGCACGAATACCTTGTTCGTCGCACCCCCGCGCAGGACAACGGTCGTCTCGTCCAGGGCACGGCGCAGCCGCGCTCTCGCCTCCGTTCGGTCGCGCCCCCAGCCGATGACCTTGACGAGCATCGCGTCGTAGTCAGCGGAGATGTCATCGCCCTGGGCAACGCCCGTGTCGGCCCGCACCCCGGGCCCGGAGGGAAGCATCAGCAATTCGACCGTCCCGGGCGCGGGGACAAAGCCTCGTTCGGGATCCTCGGCGTAGAGCTGGGCCTCGATCGCGTGGCCGGACGCGGGCGGCGGCTTTCCCTCGAGGTGCCCGCCTCCAGCGATATGGAGCTGCAGCTTCACGAGGTCGAGCCCCGTCGTCGCTTCGGTGACGGGGTGGTCGACCTGAAGCTTCGGGTCGACTCCAAGGAACGCGAAGGCCTGCTCCTCGGGTTGGTAGAGGAACTCGACCGTGCCGGCGTTGCGATAGCCGACTGAGCGGGCCAGTTTGACGGCCGTAGCACCTAGCTCGCACTCTTGCTCGGCGCTGAGGACTGGGGAGCTCGACTCCTCGATCAGCTTCTGGTAGCCGCGCTGAATCGAGCAGTCGCGCACCCCCACGGCCCAGACGGCGCCGTAATCGTCGGCGATGATCTGAACCTCGACATGATGCGCGCCGGTGATTTGGCGCTCGATGAAGACCGTCGCGTCGGCGGCTGAGCCCAGCGCCTCAGCCCGCGCTTGCTCAAATGCGTAGGCCAGCTCCGGATCGGAAGCGGCGAAATGGATGCCGCGCCCGTCTCCGGCGCCCCGGGCCTTGATCACGACCGGGTAGCCGATCCTCCGGGCATGCTCGACAGCCGCGTCCAGCGTCTCCACCGGCCCCCGGCTCCAGGCGGCGACCGGGACGCCCAGCTGCTCTGCGAACTGCTTGGCGCCGATCCTGTCGCCCAGACGTCGCACGACCTCAGGCGGGGGACCGATGAAGACAATGCCGATGCGAGCGCACATCTCGGCGAAGGCTGGATCGTCGGCGACGAAGCCCCAGCCGACCCACGCCGCGTCGGCACCGCTCGTGCCGAGCGCCCGTTCGAGCTCGACATGGTCGAGGTAGGGGCGTTGCGCGCCGATGGTCACCGCCTCGTCGGCCTCGCGCACGAACATCGCCCGCCGCTCGGCGTCGGTGTGCAACGCGATCGTCCGCAGCTCCCAGCCGTGCTCGAGGTTGAGCTCTCGTACCGCGCGGATCAGGCGCACCGCGGCCTCGCCGCGATTGACGATCGCCACCCGTCTGAATCCGGGGTCAGCCTCCGAACGCCGCTCGGACATCTTCAAGGGTTGGGGCCACGTTGCCTTCCGGGAAAGTCATCAGCTCGGCCAACTCGGCCCCTTCGGGAACGACGATCGCCGGGTCGATTCGGATGACCGTGTACCCACCCACCGCGCCAGCCCCGAAAGCCGGCGTGAACACGCGCATTGGCCGGTCGATCACCCCGTCGCGAACGGCGTCGTAGATAGCCAGCGGGATGCTGGCGGCGGAGACGTTCCCCACCTTCTCGATATTGAAATACAGACGATCGGCCCGCAGGCCGGCCGCGACCGCCATGTCGGCGACCATCGTCTTATTGGCCTGGTGGGGAACGACGAGATCAATGGCGTCGAGCATCGAGCCACCGGCGCCGTCGGGGGCAGTAAGCGCACGCAGCTCGCCCATCATCTGGACGAGGTAGCGCTCGACGAGCGCTTTCACCTCCGGCCCATAGACGGTTATGTTGTTGTCGAACTCAGGATTGGGCCAGATGATCGAGTTCACCTGGCTGACCGGTCCGCTCGCGTAGATCTGCACGACCTCGATGTCAGGCGCAGCATCCGGCGCGGCGGGTCCGACGACAAGCGCGGACGCCCCGTCGCCGAAGATCATCCGGGACGGGCGAACGCTGCCGATCTTGTCCGAGAACTTCTCGGCGCAGATCACAAGCACCGGGCGCTTCACCTCTTGGAGCAGGCGCACCGCCTCACCCAGGCCGTAAGGGAAGCCGGCACAGGCAGCGACGAGGTCAAACGAGCCGTGCGTCTGGAAAATCCCGAGCTGCCCGGAAAGCCACGTGGCGACCGACGGGATCAGCCTCGTGCTGGTGCACGAGCAGAAGATGACCGCACCGATCTCCTCCGGCCTGCGTCCTGCGCCCTCGAGCGCCGCCCGCGCCGCCTGCAGAGAGATGTGCTCGAGGCGGCGCTCCGTGTAGAGCCGCTCCTCGATCCCGGTCTTCTCCTCGATCTCCGCGGCGGACATCGCTGACCAGCTGAAAGCCGCGTTGCGAATCACATCTTCATTCGTGCAGACGTGCTCACCCTTGACGACCGCCAGCGACTCGAGGCGGGGCATGAGCTCGCACTGCTCGCGGACCACCATCGGCAGAAAGGGCGCAACCGGCTCGCGCGCCTCGGCAGGGGGTGCGGGCCGCGGACGCGCGGGACGCCCAGCCTTCACGCGCCCGATGAACTCGAGCACCTCGCGATTTCGCGGGACAAATGCGACCACGAAATCGTCGTCGTCGATGTTTCCCACCTCCACCAGCCGCGTCCGGGCGAGGTCCCACGGATACTGGTTGTGGAGGACCATCGCCAAACGGTGAAGCGGCTCAAGCTCGGGCACCGTCTCCGCGCAGTCAAGGATCTCCTGGTAGCTCCGGTTCGGATAATCCGGGTCGTGGGCCGGGAAGCAGAACGTGAGGTTCTTCGGATTGCTGGTGATCTCCGCCACGGTCGGCTTGACCGGTGGAAGCTCGGCCGCGTGGTGGCGCTTGTGGCGGAAGATGTCGAACAAAAGCGTGAAGATCCGGTCCTCGGCGTCCGCGTCCCACGTAGGGGGGAGCTCGGTCCACGCTTCGGCTACCGCACCGACCTTTCGCTCCCCCTCCTGCCACGGAGTCAGCAGCGGCAGAAACACATCATCGCGACGGCGTGGGAGATCGCGCCAGCGGGTCGGACGCTTCTCGTACATCGTCATCGCATAGCGGTTGCCCCAAACCAGATTCATCGCGACGTCGCGCAGCAGCTCGTAACGCGACCGATAGACGTTCGAATCGACTCGCTCCAGAATCTCAGTGCCCGTCGGCGCCTTGGCCTCGAAGTCGCGCCTGATCACCGCCTCCAACTGCTCCAAGGTCTCGAGAACCGAGAAGTCCAGGTCGGCGCTGAAATTGGAGGGAAAGACGAGACGACCGTGGCCGTTGACAACAAAAGGCCTCATGGCTCCCTCGCCCACGCGCCCTCCGCCACAAGGGGCCGCCGATGCTCCTCCTGGGTGAGGCTCCGGAGCGTCGGGATCATTGGTTCGTTGCCATCCATACAGGCAGCCTACGGGGGGCGATCATCTCATGCGACTTACCATCAGCGTTCCGCGAGCCCGACGGCGACGGCCGAGACGCGCCGTGGCGACCGCAGCGAACGCTGCCACAGCCACTGAGGGAGGTGTCGCTGCCGGCATCCCTCACGGTCACGATCGCTGACCGCCTCTACGTCGAGCGCGGACGGAAATGTGCTTCAGCACCGTCTGGTCTCAGAAAAATGACCCTCAAGACGAGGCTTCGATTTGGCGCCGTCGACGGTCGAAGCGGCTCCTCTTCGGCCGTGGCGACCCGCCAGAGGATGGGGTGGGCCGAAAGGGGGGTGGGTAGCGAGGGGGGTGGGTAGCTCTCCAATCATGCGGATCGCGATGATCGCTCACCATGTGGCGCCAATCGCCCCGCCGTTCGGCGGCGGGGTCGAATCGGCCACGTGGTCGCTGGCCGCCTGGCTGGCCCACCGGGGCCACGAGGTTGATCTCTACGGACCGGCCGGGTCCGCAATCCCGGGCGTGCGGATCCATGAGCTTGATCTCAGTGCGCTGATCAGCGATGCGGCGCGGCAGGACATCTCGATGCCGCCGGACCGGTTCATGGACGCGCACTACGCGTATCAGAAGCTGATGCTGGCGCTGAGCCGGTCCCGGGATCGCTACCAAGTGATTCACAGCCATTCGCTGCACTATCTCCCGGTGGCGATGTGCCAGCTGGTGGCGGCGCCGATGATCTTGACGCTGCACTGTCCGCCGACCCCGTGGTTGGAGTCTGCGCTGCGCCTGGCCCGCCGGCGCCGCCCAGTGCTCGTCGCGGTCTCTAACGCGATGCGCACCGCCTGGGCGCCGACGGCCGAAGTACCGACGATCATCGGCAACGGCGTCGAGCTCGGTGGATGGGCGGCGGGACCGGGGGGAGACGGCGTCGCGTGGACCGGGCGCATCGTGCCGGAGAAGGCCCCTCATCTGGCGATCCGCGCCGCTCGCCTCGCGGGTCGGATGATTCGGCTGGCCGGACCGATCATGGACCACCGGTACTGGGCGGAGGAGGTCGAGCCCCTGCTCGGGCCTGGCTGCGAATACCTCGGGCACCTCAGGCAGGAAGCTCTGTGCACGATGGTTTCCCACAGCGCCGTCCAAGTGGTCAGCTCGGTATGGGATGAGCCGTTCGGTCTCGTTGCGGCCGAGGCCATGGCTTGCGGCACCCCGGTGGCGGCGTTCGCGCGGGGTGGCCTCACCGAGCTGATCGCGGGGGACGGCGGCGTCCTGGCTGATCGCGAAGACGTCGAGGCCTTGGCGCGGGCGATCGGCGCTGCCGCGGGCCTCTCGCGCGACGGCGTTCGCGCCTACGCGGAGAAGACGGTGAGTATCGACGCCATGGGAGAGGCTCACGAGCGGCTCTATCACCAGCTTCGCCACCGGCTCGAGCGGTCGTCTCGACGCCGTAAGCACACCCGGGACGGCGATGAGCCTCCCCGTGCCGCGCCCGTTCGATGACGATCGGCTGGTATGTGCATCACCGCGGCTCGGGTCACGTCAACCGGTTTCTCGCCGCGTCCCGCATGATGGACAACCTCGTCGCTCTCTCGAGCGCAGCGCGACCCTCGTCCATCGATCCATCGCGGTGGATCGCGCTTCCGTTCGACGCCCCCGCCGATCCGGGCACCGACCCCGGTGCGGGTGGCACCATGCATTGGGCACCCAGAGGGCACGCTGGACTGCGCGCGCGCATGGCCCGTATCGCCGGTTGGATCGACGACACCGTTCCCCGCGCGTTCGTTGTCGACGTCTCGGTCGAGGTCGCCCTACTCGCGCGTCTTCATGGAATTCCGACGGTCTGGATTGCCCAGCGCGGGGACCGCGGGGATCGCCCGCATCAGCTCGCTTATGCGGTATGTGACGCGATTGTCGCGCCCTGGTCGTCCACGGTCCTCGGTTCTGAACCGTCCACGCTGCCCCTCGACCGCACGCACTTCGTCGGGGCCCTTTCTCGCTTCGATAACAGACCTCGGCAGGCCCGTGCCGCACGTGGCACGGCGCTCGTCCTGCTCGGTGGCGGTGGCCACACCGTCACGGCCGATCAGATTGCCGCCGCTGCCGCCGGCACACCGGAATGGGTGTGGACCGTCGCCGGGCTCCCTGAGGGTGACATTCCCGGCGTGGTCAATCACGGACCCGCCGGCGATGTGTGGCCGCTGCTCAACGACGCCGACGTGGTAATCGGGAGCGCCGGCAGCAACGTCGTCTCCGAAACCGCTGCTGCCCGGCGGCCGCTTGTCGTCATCCCTCAGGTCAGGCCATTTGACGAGCAGCGTAGTCACGCCGCGGCGCTCGTTCGAGCCGGCCTGGCCGACAGCTACGCGACCTGGCCGACGGCGGAGCAGTGGCCTTCGATCCTGCGGCGTGCGAGCCTGCGCAATCCCGACCGGTGGGGTCAGTTGCATGACGGCGGCGCCGCACGACGGCTGCGTGACGTGATCTGCGGGGTAGCGTGCGCGTCGGCATAGGGACGATCCAGCGCGGGCGCCAGACGGCCCTGGGGCGTCAGACGTGCGCGATTTCCCGCCTCCGTGACTGCGAGCGCCACGTCGTCGTCTCGATGGATGCGGCACCACCACCGCTTGGTGGCGCCGAGCTCGTTCACATGCCAAGCCCCGACGGCGACGCCCTGCCGCTCGCCGCGGCGCGCAACCGAGCCATCGAGGCCCTGAGCGACCTCGATCTCATCGTGATGCTCGACGTCGACTGCATCCCGGACCCCAAACTGCTCGTGCGCTATGCCGACGCCCGCGCGCTGCAGCCTGACGGGCTATTCATCGGCCCGGTCGCCTATCTGGGACCGACACCCGAGGATCGGTGCGAGCCCACCGACGAGGAGCTACGGGCGGCCCGGCTCCGACCGACCAAGCGCGATTTTCCGTCGGCGGACATCGCGCAGGAATCTCGTCATGAGCTGTTCTGGTCGCTGTCGTTCGCGCTTTCACCTGAAACCGCACAGCACATCGGCGGCTTTGACGAGGCCTATCGTGGCTACGGTGGCGAGGACACCGACTACGGGCTGCGCGCCGAGACGGCCGGTGTCGGCCTCTGGAAGGTTGCCGGCGCTTGGGCCTACCACCAGCATCACGGATCGGTAAGCCCGCCGACCGAACACCTCGGATCGATCGTGGTCAATGCGCGGCGGTTTCGCTCCCGGTGGGGCTTCTGGCCGATGGGCGGCTGGCTGACGCAGTTCGCCCAGTGCGGCCTGATTGCGTGGGATCCCGCGGGAGACACTCTGACCATCACTTTCGGGCGCGACGGCTAATCCCAACCGCCGAGGTAGGTCTCAACGTCGGGCTCATCGGTCAAGCGGGTCAGCCAGTCAGCTGACACAGCCAGCGTCGGAAACCCGGCGCTCGCTCCCCATCTCCGGACG
>JALYZB010000119.1 GCA_030945945.1 Actinomycetota bacterium
GGAACAGGCCGGTGATCGTGGCGATCATGTCCTCCTTGCCGAGCCGCGGAGCGGACGTGAGCACGCTGACGATCAGGCCGATCAGCGACTCGGTCAAGCGAGCGCCGGCGATGTCGGTGCGGATGTCGCCGTCGCTCTGACCTCTCTCGAACAGCTGGCGCACCGGCTGGATGAGCTCGACCTCAAAGCGTTCTGGATCGGATCGCAGCCGCTCGCGAGCCAACAGGACGAAAGAATCTCCCACGTCTACGAGCGCGCGAACGGCTCGAGCGATGCCCTCCTCCGGCGTCACTTCGCCGATCCTGGCCGCCGCCAGCCGGGCGTCAACGTCGCTCACCGCCGCCTGCGCCAGCTCATCGAGCAGGGCCTCGCGATTCGGGAAGTAGCGGTAGACGGTCGCGCGGGCCACGCCTGCCGCCTCAGCGACGTCGTTCATGCTGGCCTGATCTCCGTGCAGGGCAAATATCTGCGCAGCACCATCGAGAATCGCCGTGGCGACGCGCTGTTGAAGTGCTTGTCTGGGGACCGAATCGGACATCGCTGTCTCGCGGTTAGTCTAGAGGATCCCTTGACGAGATGATACTGTCTCATTCAGGGTCAATATCGTCCCATAGCTAAGGAGGGTCGAGAACATGTCGTTGTCGGAGCAGACGCGCGCTGGTCTTCGCGAGATGCCGTCCAACGCCGCTTGGTTGCTGTCCCGGGTCCTCAAACCCGTCGACACGATCGGAACCGCGGCCGAATCGGCCACCGCGAGTGCTCGTGACCGAGGGCGGAAGGTGAGGGCGGCGGTTATCGACACCGCGCCGGTGGGCGGGAACTCAGTCGAGATTCGCCTGAAGCGGGCGCAGGACGCCGGCGAGCAAGCTCGCGAGGCCGAGGATCGGGCCGTGCAGGCCGCTCAGCAGTCAAAGGATCGCGCCGACCACGCTCGTCAGGTGAGCGAGCATGGGCGAACGCGCGTAAAGGAGATGGAGAGGGAGACGAGTCGACGGGTAAAGCAGCGGATTGCAGAAGTTCAGAAGTCAGCCGACGAGTGGGTCAAGCACGAACGTCAGGCCGCAGAATCGGATGCGGCTGAGCGTCAGCAAGAAGTGCAGGCCGAAGTTGATCACGAGGTGGAAGAGGCTCAGCGAGATGCTGAGATGTGCCAGCAGCAGGCCGAGGAGCTCGTGGAGGAGGCGACGGAGAAGCTGGCTGAGGCCCGCGCGCTCGCCGATGAGGCCGCTGCGGCCGCACACGCTGCCGCCGAGGCGGCCAACCGCCAAGCGCAGCAGCTCGCTCACGAAGCCGCGCAGCAAGCCAGCGACGCCGAGGCGAGGGTGCAAGCAACCGAACAGATTCGCCAGCAGTCACGCACGACCGCAAAGCGCGCAGCCCGCGAGCTCGAGCGCGATTCCACCAACGGCAGCTTGAACTCCTACAACAAGCCGCAGCTGGTGGAGCTGGCCAGCACCATCGGCATCGCGAAGGGAAACACCATGACCAAGAGCGAGCTCGTTGACGCGATCGCCAATGCGTCCGGAGTCACCCGATGAATAGAGAGGCGACAAGATGAAACTGCCGAACAGAAAGAGCAAGTTGGAGCGGCTCCTCGAAATGGTCACCGACTCACTAGAGAAGCCTGGTACGAGCAAGTTCAGCCTGCCGAGCCCGATCAGCTCCCTGCCCGGCCTCGGCTCGCGTAACGCGCTCAAGGTGGCCATGCCCAAAGGCGACGCGGTCAAAGCCGGCTTGGTTGCCGGCGGCCTGGTTGGACTGACGGCGGGCAGCGCCGGCATCTCCAGTCTCAGGCGCCGCAACAAGGGGGCGAGGGACGATTCGTGAAGCTCGCGAAGGTGGCGCTGTTCGCAGCCGGGTACGTGATCGGGACCAGGGCCGGACATGAACGCTACGCGCAGATCGTCGACGGGGTGGCGAGAGCTTCTCAGCGGCTCGAAGAGTTCAGCTCTCGCCGCCCCCCGGCCCCGCCCGATCACGGCTCCGGTCATGCTGGCACCGGCGCTTGATCACCGGAAGACCCCAGCCCGGGGAACGCTGATCGAGGGCTCGATCCGCGCGCGGGTCCTGGGCGTCCGGCTCCTGACGCTCGACGCCACCCTGGTGCTCGTCCCGACTGAGGTCAGCGCTCCGCTGTCGGTGGCTGCCGATCAACTGCAACGCACGTCCGCGCCAGCCTCTAGGGCGGCGGCGCGGGCGATCGCCGTCGGCCCCGGGTTGGACAAGGCGGTTCGGAGCATAAGCGAGGGAGCGGCACTCCTGGCGCAGTCCAGACGCAGGGGCCCCGAGCGGCCAGTCACGCCAGACCAGCGTTTCAAGTGACCGAAGAACCTCGATGGCATACCTGAACTGTCCCCGCTGTGGGTTGAGTATTCGCCTGCGCGTCTCGTATCTGACCTTGGAGCGCTGTCCGCGGTGTCTGGCTCGCCGCCACCTCGTAGTGCCGATGCAGACCTCCGCCGGGCCCAGGGGGACTCGGCGGGGGTTAGAACTCCGTCCTCGTGGCGAACGCCGGGATTCCGACGAGGACCGGCCACCGGCGCCAGCTCACGGCCGGCAGGCTCCCGGCCCTCCGCTACCCCCCCGGCCGTAGTCAACGGTGCAGCCCGCGCCCATGCCCCGGCGGGGCTCAGCGAAATCGTCTCAGCCGAGGCGATCTGATCGCTAAGCGAGAATCCCTAGGACGAACTCAACGCGGGCGTACCGAGGCTCCGCAACCGTGGCCATCCGATCGCGCTACCGCGCCGGCATCGACTGTGCTGACGAAGGCTCTTATGTCAAGTGCGACGCGCTGGGGGTGGGTCCCGGTGGCGGCGAGAAACGGCCGATGAGCAACCGAGGGGTTGCTGACGGGCGCGTTGTAAGGCGATCTGCGGGCATGCGAGGACCTCGCGCGAGCGTTGGGTCGACGCCTGGGGACACGGGGTACGTTGGCGCGGTCGTCCCTGCGCGCCGCAGTCTGGCGCTCGCCGCGGCGCGGTTATGCAGCGAGCAGGGGGCTGGGCGGCGTGTGAGGCCAGGTCGCGGGTCATGCGGCGGTAGATGACGTTGGAGAGGTGGCGTTTGAGGATGCGGCGGGCCTGCGTCTTGGTGTGGCCGCGGGCGCGCGCGTTGGCGTAGATCGCTTGGGCGCGTGGTTCGCAGCGCAGCTGGGTGACGGCCATCCGGTGCAGGATGGCGTTGAGCCGGCGGTTGCCGCCGGGGTTATAGCGGTGGCGGACCGGCTCGCCGGGACCCTCAGCGGTCAAGGCGGCCAGCGGTGCGGAGGCGTTAAAGCGCGCGAACCCTGCCTCGGTGAAGCGGCGGGGGTCGCCGACCTCGACCAGCAGCTCGGCGACTGACCGGGTATCCGGGCCGCAGAGCTCTGCGAGCGTCGAGCCG
>JALYZB010000283.1 GCA_030945945.1 Actinomycetota bacterium
GCTCGGCCTCGGCCTCGACGGGCGGGGACGGCGTGGGCAGGTTCCGCGGGATCGTGGGCAGTCCGAACATCGCCACGAGCGCGCCGACGGCCGCGAACGCCGCCGCGACCACGAACGCGATCTGAAAGCCGCTGGTCAGGGCCGCGTGCGCGCTGATGCCGAGCTGGGCGTCGGCGTGCGTGCGCGCTGTGGCGATCGCGGCGAGCAGAGCGAGCCCGAGGGCGCCGCCGAACAGGCGCGAGGTGTTGACCAGGCCCGAAGCCAGCCCCGCCTCCTGGGGGGCCACCCCGGAGACGGCGGCGATCGTGGCCGGCACGAACGACAGGCCGATGCCCATCGCGACCAGCAGCGACGGCGCGAGCACGTCCCCGAGGTAGGTGCCGTTTGCGTGGATGAGCGCGAACAGGAGCAGGCCGATGACCTGGAGGGTCAGTCCGACGGTGAGGATCGGCTTGACCCCGATCCGCTGCACCAGCCGCGAGGCCAGCGTCGAGCCGACCACGATGCAGATCGTCATGGGCAGAAAGGCCAGCCCGGCCCGGATCGGTGAGTAGCCCAGCACCTGCTGCAGGTACAGCGAGACGAAGAACCACATTCCGAAGCTCGCCGCGCCGACCGCGAGCACCGCGAGGTTGGCGGCGCTCAGCTGGCGGGAGGCGAAGATCCGCAGCGGCATCAGCGGGCTGCGGGCGACCTTGCCCTCGATGAACAGGAACGCGACGAGCAGGCCGAGGCCGCCCAGGATCAGGGCGAGGGTCGGCGCCGAGCCCCAGCCGGTCACGTCGGTGCGCACGATCCCCAGGACGAGCAGCGACAGGCCGACGGTTGCCGCCAGTGCGCCGGCGATGTCAAAGTGGCGGGCACGGTTGGTGGCGCGGCTCTCGGCGATCAGTCGCTGGGCGCCAATTGCGGCCAGAATGCCGATCGGCACGTTGATGAACAGGATCCAGCGCCAGCTCAGCGCGTCGGTGAGGATGCCGCCGAGCAGCACACCGGCCGCGCCGCCGGCGCCGCCCATCGCGCCCCAGATGCCGACCGCACGGTTGCGCTCCGGGCCTTCGGGGAAGGTCGCGGTGAGGATCGACAGCGAGGCGGGGGCGATCACGGCGCCGCCGAGACCCTGGGCCGCACGCGCGGCGATCAGCACAGCCTGGCTGTTGGCGATTCCGCCGGCCAGCGAGGCGAGCGCGAAGAGCAGCAGACCGGCCACGAACACGCGGCGGCGTCCGAGCAGGTCCGCGGCGCGACCGCCGAGCAACAGGAAGCCGGCGAAGGTGACGGTGTAGGCGTTGACGACCCACTGCAGGTCGACCTCGGAGAAGTGCAGGCCGCCGCGGATCGCCGGCAGCGCTACGTTGACCACCGACACGTCGAGGATGACCATGAACTGCGCCAGGCAGGCCAGGAACAGCGTCGCGCCGAGGTAGCGGCGTTTGGGTGTGATGTCGGCTGCGCTCGTGCTCACGGGAAACCTCCAGGTCGTCGCCAGCTTGGTACGACGATCATCGAACACCCTAGCGCATGTTTGATGAACGTCGTACAACGGCCGGCGCGACGCGACGACCGACCCGAGGTCGTGGTGGACGTGGTAGTCGCCGTCAGCCAGGAGGTGTTGGTGCGGTACGCCGATGACTCTGGCCACCGCGTCCGGTCCTAACCCTGATGAGCTGCTCGCCACCGTCGAGAGGAGTCCGATGAGCTTGCCCGAGATCGCCCCCCAGGAGGACTGGCTGACCGCCCGCATCGCGCTGCTCGAGGCCGAGAAGGAGATAACCCGCGCCCGGGATGCGCTCAGTGCCGCGCGCCGACGGCTGCCGATGGTCCCGGTCGACAAGGACTATCGCTTCGAGGGGCCCGACGGGGAGGTCGGCCTGGCGGACCTGTTCGCGGGCCGCCGCCAGCTGATCGTCGGTCATTTCATGTTCGATCCCGAGTGGGAGGACGGCTGCTCGAGCTGCACGGCGGGTGCCGACGAGATGTCCCCCGGCCACCTCGAGCATCTCCGCGCTCGCGACACCAGCTTCGCCTACGTCTCGCGCGCCCCGTACGGCAAGCTCTCGGCTTATCGGGACAAGCGCGGGTGGAGCTTCCCCTGGTACTCGTCGTTCGGGTCGGACTTCAACTACGACTTCGGTGTCACGCTGGATCCGGCCATCGCGCCGACCGTCTACAACTTCCGCGCCGCCGAGGAGTACGCCGCCCGCGGCGAGGAGTTCGAGCTCGCCGGCGAGTTCCCGGGCCGGTCGAGCTTTCTGTATGCCGATGGCCGGGTGTTTCACACCTACTCGGTCTACGCCCGGGGCCTGGAGACGATGGGCGGTTCCTACTACCTGCTCGACGAGACCGCGCTCGGCCGCCAGGAGCAGTGGGAGGAGCCGCGGGGCCGCGCCAACGGCGCCCACGGCGCCCGTCCCGACTTCGCACAGTGATGTGC
>JALYZB010000284.1 GCA_030945945.1 Actinomycetota bacterium
GGCGGCTACGGGGACCGGGTGCTGTGCGCCGTGTTCGCCCTTCAGGACGACCACTCACGGCCGCTGTACCTGATCTACAACTACAAGCGCGGCAGCTTCTACCCGTTCGTCCCCGCCGGCGTCGGTGCCGCCGGGCAACGCGACAACGAGCGTGAACTCGTGCTCAAGGCCCAGCTCGGCTCAGAGCTCCCGATCGAGCCCGAGCTCTCGCGCTGGTTCCCGCTCTGGGGCATCCCGATCTGATGGGTCGTCTATGGCCCGGGGCCGACCCGGCGTCGGCCGGGCGCGCGTGACTGGATCCGGCGCGCCGGCTCGGCCGATCCTGCTCAACCAGCGTGCGGCCACACGGGCCACGATCACCGGGGTTGAGCGCTGGACGGCCGAGGTCATCCCGCGCTTGGCCGCACTCGATCCCGACCGTTACCGGGTTGCCGAGCCGCCGCCACGCGCCCGACAGCGGGCCGGCGCCCAGGCCTGGGAGCAGTTCGCCCTGCCTGCCACGGCTGCGCTGAGTCGCGCCTCACTCATCTTCTCCCCGGCCAACCTTGCGCCGCTGGCCTGGCCGCGCAACGTGCTCGTCATGCACGACGCGGCCGTGCTGCGCCAGCCCGCCGCCTATTCGCGCGCGTACCGGCTCTGGCACCGCTACGCCGGTCTCGCGGCCGCCCGGCGCGCGGCCGCGGTGATCACGGTCTCGGAGTTCTCCCGCCGGGAGCTGATCTCTCTGTCCCAGATCGCACCCGAGCGGCTGGAGGTGATCGCCGGCGGAGTATCTCCCGCCTTCACGCCCGGCGCCGACCACCAGCGCGCCGGCCATCGGTACGGGTTGAGCGGGCCCTATGTGCTGACGATCGCCACCGCGGACCGCCGTAAGAACCTTCCCGCGCTGGCGATCACCGCGCAGCGGCTGCGTGCCGAGGGGATCGAGCTCGTACGGGCCGGGGATACTCGCTCCTACTTCGCCGCCGAGGCGGCGTCGGCCGGCATTCGCTCCGTGGGGTACGTCGATGACGCTGACCTGCCCGGCCTGTACGCCGGCGCCCGCGTGTTCGTGCTCCCGTCGCGCTATGAGGGGTTCGGCCTCACCTGCCTGGAGGCGATGGCCTGCGGCGTCCCCGTCGTGGCCGCCGACCGCGCCGCGCTGCCCGAGACCTGCGGGGACGCCGCCACGCTGGTGGACCCCGACGACGGGGAGGCGGTCGCCGACGCGGTGCTCGCCGCGGCCGGTGACCAAGCGCTGCGTGCTGCGCGGCGCGCAGCCGGACTGACCCGCGCGGCATCGTTCACCTGGGAGCGAGCGGCGTCCGCGGTCCATGCGGTCCTCGCGCGCCTGTCGAGCGACTGACCCACCCGTGGGCCCGTCCCCCCGGCCCCGACAGGCCGGATGCCCGCCCGTACGCTACTCTCAGCCGTCTCGGACTCGCGCCCCGGGACTACTGAGTCCACGTCGGAAGCATCAGTCCGCGTCGGCTTGCGCGAGCCGTTCGCAACGGACCAAGACAAGGAGATACCTTGCGTATTCTCATTCTCGGCGGAGACGGCTTCTGCGGCTGGCCGACTTCGCTGCACCTCTCGGCCTGCGGCCACGAGGTAGCCATCGTCGACAATCTCGCCCGGCGCAACGCCGACGTCGAGCTCGAGGCTGATTCGCTGACCCCGATCAAGCCGATCGGCACGCGCCTGCAGGCCTGGCGCGAGCTCACCGGGAACGAGATCCCCTTCCACCGCTTCGACGTCGCCGAGAACTACCGGGTGATGCTCGACCTGATCGTCGACTGGCAGCCCGACGCGATCGTGCACTTCGCCGAGCAGCGCGCCGCTCCCTACTCGATGAAGAGCTCTTGGCACAAGCGCTACACCGTCTTCAATAACGTCAACGCGACCCACAACCTGTTGGCCGCGCTGGTCGAGGCCGGGTCCGACGCCCATGTCGTCCACCTCGGCACGATGGGTGTCTACGGCTACGGCACCGCCGGGGTCAAGATCCCCGAGGGCTACCTCCGGGTCAAGATCGATACCGACGAGGGCGACGAGATCGAGCAGGAGATCCTGTATCCGGTCAACCCGGGCAGCGTCTACCACATGACCAAGACCCAGGACCAGTTGCTGTTCGCGTTCTACAACAAGAACGACGGGACCCGGGTCACCGATCTGCACCAGGGCATCGTGTGGGGCACCCAGACGACCGAAACCCGACTCGACGAGCGGCTCATCAACCGCTTTGACTACGACGGCGACTACGGCACCGTGCTCAACCGCTTCCTCATGCAGGCCGCAGTCGGCTACCCACTCACCGTGCACGGCACCGGTGGTCAGACGCGCGCCTTCATCCACATTCAGGACACCGTGCGCTGCATCCAGCTGGCGATCGAGAACCCGCCGGAGCCGGGCGAGCGCGTCCAGGTCTTCAACCAGATGACCGAGACCCATCGCGTCCGTGACCTGGCCAAGCTGGTGAGCACAATGACCGGCGCGGACATCGACCACGTCGACAACCCCCGCAAGGAAGCGGCCGAGAACGACCTGTTCGTGGCCAACGATCACCTGCTCGAGCTCGGACTGCAGCCGATCACGCTCCAGGACGACCTGCTCTCCGAGGTCACCGAGATCGCCCAGGCCTACGCGGGCCGCTGTGACCGCTCCAAGATCCCTGCGCGCTCGCAGTGGATCCAGCGCGACGCACCGGCCGTTCCGACCACCTGATTCTCCTCCGGGGGGCGGCCGATCGGCCGCCCGCCGTCACGCCGGAGCCTGATCAGCCGGGGATCAGGCCCTCACCCTGAAACTCAGATTGGGCCTCCTCCAGGGAGACGTCAGGCGGTGGCAGGATGATGTCTGAGCCGGTCAGCTCGTCGTCGGGCACGCGCGTTCCGTGGGCGCGCACGTAGTCCAGCAGACGGCCGAACACCTCGCGAAAGGCGGCCTCGTCGGCTGTCTCACAGGCGGACACGGCTGCGTTATCGAGCTTGTTCAGACCCTCGGTGTCGGCCTCGGAGACCGCGTACTGGCCCTCGGTGGAGATCCGGACGATCATCGCCGTCAACCCTGACCAGCGCGGTCTGCGGGCGGCGCGGCGCTGGTGCCGGCTGTGTCCGCGGGTGGCGCGGTGTTGGTGCCGGACGCTCCGGCTCCGAGCTCGCCCTTGCTGGCACCGACCCCGAGCTCGGCCTTCATCTTCTCAAGGTCGGTGTCGACTTCGCTGGTGGTCGAGAGCTGCTTGAGCTGGCGATCGATGTCATCGTCACCGGAACCGAGGGCCGTCAGGTCCTCAAACGTGCCCGACGCCTCGAGCTCCTGGACGGCGTCGGCTCGGGCCTTCATGTTCTCGGTCTTGTCCAGCGCGCGCTGCATGGCCAGGCCGACGTCGGCCATCTCCTCGCCCATGCCGGTCGCGGCCTCCGAGATCCGGACCTGCGCCTCGGCGGCGGAGTACTGGGCCTTGATGACCTCCTTCTTGGAGCGGAACTGCTCGATCTTGGTACGCAGCTTCTGCTCCGAAGCGGTCATCTGCTCCTGCTGCTGCTCGAGCTGGGCGACCTGTGAGTCAAGTGACTGCAGCTCGGTCTGGGCGACGTTCTTGCGTTCCAGAGCGGTCCGCGCCAACTCCTCGTTGCCCGCGGACAGTGCCTTGCGGGCCTGGGTGTCGAGCTTGACGACCTGCTGCTGAAGCTTCTCCTCCTGCAGCTGCAGGCGCTTCTTGGACGTGACGACGTCCGCGATTCCCTTCTTGACGTTCTGCAGAAGCTCGATCTGTTTCTGGTAGCTGTACTCGAGAGTCTCCGAGGGATCCTCGTGACGGTCGAGCAGCTTGGAGATCTTCGCTTTGACGACGACTGACATGCGCCCGGAAAGGCCCGGCATCGCATCCTCCTTGGGCGGTGGCTGGACTGGCCCCCCAAGGGTATCGGGCCGCTCAGTGACTACGATGCCCGCCGTGCAGGCTAAGCCCGTCGCCGACTCCCGTTCGGTCCTCGCCCACTGGATGGGCGTGACCGACGCCAACGGCGCCGGCAGCATCCACGGCGGAACGATCATGAAGCTCGTCGACGAGGCCGCCGGGCTGGCGGGCATGAAATATGCCCGCCGGCGGGTGGTGACGGTGGGTATCGATCGGATGGACTTCCTGGTGCCAATCTCGGTCGGGGAGCTGGTCACCTTCCGGGCGTCGGTCAACGCCGCCTGGCGGACGTCGATGGAGGTCGGGGTCCGGGTCGAGGCCGAGACGCCGATCGACGGTCGCACGCGCCACACCAACACTGCCTACCTGACCATGGTCGCGCTTGATGAGCAGGGCCAACCGACGCCGGTCCCCCCTCCGCTGGCGGTCAGCGCCGAGGAGCAGCGCCGCCGGAGTCAGGCGGGACTGCGCCGCTCAAATCGGCTGGCGGAGCGCAAGCAGATGCTTGCCCACCCGTCCGACCTCGGAACCTGAGAGCTAGAAGCCGGTCGGATGCCGGGACTGGAAGGCCCCGGTGGAACGCAGCAGCGAGTGCCAGCGCGGGCCGGTGCCCGGAACCGCCGTGCGGTCGCCCTCCGATGAGGTGTCCATGCGAATCCCGGCCACCTCGAGGAAAGCGTGACCCGGATTGGCAAAGATGGTCACCCATTGGCCGAGCCCGCTGTCGCCCCAGGTCTCGAACTGGCCGGAATCCATCGAGCTGGTGAGCAACCCCGCAGCGTGCAGCACGTAGGACACCGTGCCCGAGCAGTCATAGCCGGCGTCTTGCCAGACGCCGTGGCCACCGCCGTAGACGTACGGCTTGTGACGAATCAGGTTGCCCGCCCAAATGATCTCCTGCACCTGCTTAGGCGCGAAGGCGGGGGCGTAGGCGATGCCGTTGATGATCTTGGCGGTGGCTCCGGGCACCGTCGGATGCGCCGGAGTCGACGGCGGCGTGTGCGGGGCGCCGACGCCGGCACCGCCGGTGCCGGCGGTCGAGCTTCCGCCCGTGGTCGTGCTGGCGCTCGTGGTCGTGGGCATCGGGCCGCCGGCGCTGCCGCCGGTCGGAGCCGCGGCCTGAGCCGCGCCGGCAAACCCGAGGCAGGCCAGCAAGGGAACCAGAATTCTTAGGTGGCGCACAGTCTCTCTTTCGTCGGCCGACGGGGTTAGCTGTCGGGCGAGCGCGAAAAGAGCCTGCGCTTCCTGCCGGGTGATCGGCAGAATTAGCCCCAATGGGGATCTGGGTCCCCCGCTCCACGGTTGTTCGGGCCCGTGGATTAGGCGTGGCGGCAATATAGCGAGCCGAGCGGGCGTCGGTCGGCCGGTGCACCCATCCGTGCATGCGGCGCCTGTGCACACGCGATTGCAGCGGCCCGTGTACGCGGCCCGGTCCGTGGTGGCTCTCCGAGTGCCGCGCACGCACTAACGTGCTGCCGATGCGACCGCGGCTGCTGCTCATTGGGCTCGCGCTGACGCTTGGCCTGGCGGCCTGCGGGGGCACCAAGCTCCTACGCCAAGGGCCCAGCACCGTCACCGTCGATGTTCACTCGGGCGTGGGCCAGGGCGCCCAGTCGATCGGATTCCCCTCGCTCGCGACCAAGAACACCACCCGCGTGCCGGGCGCCGATCCGACCGCCGAGGCCGCCCGCGTCGCCCTCGCCGTCTACCCCTCGGCAACCCCGGGCACCCACCCCCCCGCGGTCGTCCTGGCCCCGAGCGCCGATTGGCAGGCGGCGCTCGCCTCCGCGGTGCTGATGGCGCCGCCGATCCGCGCCCCGCTGCTGCTCTCAGA
>JALYZB010000169.1 GCA_030945945.1 Actinomycetota bacterium
GCGAGCACGTCGGCGATCGTCTTGCCCTTGAAGCGGACCTCGAGCGTCTCGCGGTTGTAGCGCTTGCCCTCGCACTGCTCGCACGGCACGTAGACGTCGGGCAGAAAGTGCATCTCGATCTTGATCTGACCATCGCCGCGGCACACCTCGCAGCGGCCGCCTTTCACATTGAAGGAGAACCGCCCGGGCTTGTAGCCGCGCGCCCGCGCCTCCTGGGTCTTGGAGAACAGCTCGCGGATCTGATCGAACAGCCCGATGTAGGTGGCCGGGTTCGAGCGCGGGGTGCGCCCGATCGGCGACTGGTCGACCGAGATGATCTTGTCCAGCTGATCAAGGCCGCTGATCCGTCTGTGGGCACCGGCGCGCTGGCGGGACTTGTGCAGGTGGTTGGAAACCGCCTTGAGCAGCACCTCGTTGACCAGGGTGGACTTGCCCGAGCCCGACACTCCGGTGACCGAGCAGAGCACGCCGAGCGGGAACTTGACGTCGATCCCGCGCAGGTTGTGCTGCGCGGCCCCCTCGACGGTCACGTACCCGGACGGCTTGCGGCGCTTGGCGGGTGGCTCGATCACCCGCATGCCGGCCAGATACTGTCCGGTCAGCGAGTCGGCCACCTTGGCGACCTCGGCGGCGGTTCCCTGCGCGACCACGTGTCCCCCGTGCTCGCCGGCGCCCGGGCCCATGTCGACCAGATGGTCAGCGGCGATCATCGTGCCCTCGTCATGCTCGACGACGAGCACGGTGTTGCCGAGATCGCGCAGCCGCTCCAGGGTTGCGATCAGCTTCTCGTTGTCGCGCTGATGCAGGCCGATCGACGGCTCGTCAAGGATGTAGAGCACCCCGACCAGCGAGGAGCCGATCTGGGTGGCGAGCCGGATTCGCTGGGCTTCCCCGCCGGACAGCGTCGCCGAGGCCCGCTCCATCGACAGGTACCCGATCCCGACGTTCTCCAGAAACTGCGGGCGCTCCTCGATCTCGCGCAACACGAGCCGCGCGATCCGGCGGTCATGGTCGCCGAGCTCGAGCTCTCGGATCCACTCCAGCGCCCGGCGGGCCGACAGCGCCGTGAACGCGTGGATCGGGGTCTCGGACACGAGCACGGCGCGGGACTCGGGCCGCAGTCGCGCACCCTTGCAGTCCGGGCACGGCCGAAGCGTCATGTACTCCTCAATTTTCTCCCGGGAGAAGTCCGAATCGGTCTCGCGGTAGCGGCGTTCGAGGTTGGGAACGATCCCCTCGAACTGTGTCGCGTAGGAGCGCCGGCGGCCGAAGCGATTGCGGTAGGACACCTGGACCCGGTCGCCGCCGGTCCCGTTCAGGAAGAAATCCCGCGACGCCTCGGGCAGGTCCTGCCACGGCGTCTCCAGGTCGACGTCATAGCGCTCGGCGATCGCCTGGGTCAGCTGGTCGTAGTAGTTGGACGCGCTCACCGCCCAGGGAGCGATCGCCCCTTCGCCGATCGACAGCGACGGGTCGGGGACGACGAGATCGGGGTCGATCTCCATCTGGGACCCAAGCCCGGTGCAGCCGGGACATGCGCCATGGGGCGAGTTGAACGAGAAGATCCGGGGCTCGAGCTCGACCAGACTCGGCCCGTGGACGGGACACGCGAACCGCTCCGAGAAGGTGAGAATTCTGCCCTCATCCACCAGCTCGATTTCGACCAGCCCGTCCGCGAGCGTCACCGCCGTCTCGATTGAGTCGGCCAGGCGCTTGCGCAGCTCGCCCTTCATGACCAGGCGGTCGACGACCACGGCGATGTCGTGCTTGTACTTTTTGTCGAGGACGATCTCCTCCTCGAGCCGGCGCAGCTCGCCGTCGACCTTCACGCGGCCGAATCCCTCGGCCCGCAGCTCTTCGAACTGCTTGCCGTACTCGCCCTTGCGCCCGCGCACGATCGGAGCCAGCACCATGAAACGCGTTGCGTCGGGCAGCTCCATGACCTGGTCGATGATCTGCTCGGCGGACTGGCCGGCGATCGGCCGGCCGCAGACATGGCAGTGAGGGTGCCCGATGCGCGACCACAGCAGACGCAGGTAGTCGTAGATCTCGGTGACCGTCCCAACGGTCGAGCGGGGATTGCGCGAGGTGGTCTTCTGGTCGATCGAGATGGCCGGCGACAGCCCCTCGATCGAGTCGACATCCGGCTTGTCCATCTGCCCCAGGAACTGGCGTGCATACGCGGACAGCGACTCCACGTAGCGCCGCTGGCCCTCCGCGTAGATGGTGTCGAAGGCCAGCGAGGACTTTCCAGACCCCGACAAGCCAGTGATGACGGTCAATGAGTCCCGCGGGATCGAGACCGTAACGTCCTTGAGATTGTGTTCCCGGGCGCCCGACACGACGATCTGACTCACTGCAGTGAGTCTAGTCAAGCGAACAGACGTTCTCATTGCCAGCCGGCTGGGAGTCCGTAGAGTTTCTCCTTATGAGCGAGGAAAGTCTGCGGTCAGGGTCCGGAGGCCGAGCGCTCCGCGCTTCGGACGCCGACCGCGAGCAGCTGATCACCGAGCTCAACGGCCACACCGTGGCCGGTCGGCTCAGCACCGATGAGCTCGAGGAGCGCCTGCGAGCCGCCTATGCCGCGCGCACCACGGGCGAGCTCGAGGACCTGCGGCGCGATCTCCCCGCCACCCCCGAGCGGCGTGACGCCGCCAGCCGCGCCCGCCGGGCCCAGCTCACCCGCCGGCTCATTCAGGAGACCGGCGGCGCGGCCGGGCTGTTCGTGCTCTGCGTGGTCATCTGGGCCGCCTCGGGCGCACACCACGGGCAGTTCTGGCCCGGATGGGTGCTGATCGTGGTGGCGCTCAGCCTCGTTCGCAGCGCCTGGGCCCTGTACGGACCCGCGCCCGACCTCGATGCCGTCGAGGGTCAGCTCGACGCGCGCCGCGACAGTCGCGGGCACCGCGCCGAGCGCCGGTCACGGCGCCAGCGCCGCTGAGCGGTCAGCCCTCGACGCTGGCGTAGACCTCGTCGAGCAGTCCGTGGCTGTCGACGAGCTCGAAGTTCTCCGACAGGTAGCGCGCGGTCTCGTCACGGGGGGATCCGTTCAGGGCCATGTTAAGCGCGATCAGGCGGGCGCCCTCGGCGTCCGAGCTCCCCGACCCCGCCGGCTCGAGCTCGGCAACCGTGGCCTGGGCTCCGCCCAAGGGCTCGGGGACGCCGATCGCCTCCTCGGCGCCCACGCGCGGCGCCACCGCATCGCCATCGGCGGCCTCCGGGTCATAGAGCTCGTCATCGTCGCCGTCGGTGCCCGCACCCCATCCGGCGGCGGCCGGCTCGGGCGACTCCGGCGACTCGGGCTCGAAGTCATAACGGTGCGGGGTCGCCGCCTTGCCGACCTCGGTGAGGTTGCCCTCCAGCAGCCGCAGGTCGGAGTCCAGACGGTTGCCGCCGGTACGCAGCGCGTCGACCAATGATGACAACTCGCTCTCCATCGCATCAATCCGCTGCAGCATGGCAGCGGTTGATTCCGAGACCTTGCTGACGTACTCGCGGGCCTGCTCTGAGGCCTCCTCGCGGGTGGACTTGGCCTCGCTGTTGGCTTCCTCGCGGATCTCCCGGGCCTCGGTCTCGGCCTCGCCCTGAATGTCGGCGGCACTATTCTCCGCGGCTTCGACGATCGCCCGGACCTGATCGGACGCCGAGGACGCCAGTGTGTCGGCGCGGCGGCGCGATGATCGCTTAAACTCGGTGAGCTCGTCGGCGAGCGCGGCCAGATGCGCATCGACAGCGTCGGGGTCATAGCCCCGGCGCCCGACCGGGAAGTCCTTCTTCTCGATGGTCTGCCTGTCCAGCGCCACGCGTGCGTCCCTTTCCTCGCTGGTCCGCAGGCCAGCGTATCCGAAACCCGTAGGCCAGCGCATGCAAAAGTGCCGGCGGTATTGGCTGGTGGCCCCTGAACTCGGCTGCGCCCGGCGGCAGCAACTTCCCCTAGGATCAGGTGCGCGCGATCTCGCCTGCCGCCACGGCCTGGCCGAGCTCACGCTTGAGGTCGCGGATCTCGTCACGGAGCTTGGCGGCGTACTCGAAGCGCAGCTCCTCGGCCGCGCCCAGCATCTCCTCTTCGAGCTCGACGATCGTCCGTTCGAGCTCAGCCGGCGGCACCGACCCCTCGCGGCGCCGGCGCCGGCGGCGGGACTTGGGCACCTTGGAGTCGGACTGCAAGAACTCGGCGATGTCGGAGATTCCCTTGACGATCGTCTCCGGCGTGACCCCGTGCTCGCGGTTGTAGGCGACCTGAATCTCGCGCCGGCGGTCGGTCTCCGACAGCGCGGCCTGCATCGCCGCAGTCTCCTTGTCGGCGTACATGAGCACCTTACCCTCGACGTTGCGGGCCGCACGCCCAATCGTCTGAATCAGCGATGTCTCTCCCCGCAGGAAGCCCTCCTTGTCGGCGTCGAGGATCGCCACCAGCGAAACCTCGGGCAGATCCAAGCCCTCGCGCAGCAGGTTGACCCCCACGAGAACGTCGTACTCGCCCAGGCGCAGTTCGCGGATGATCTGGATGCGCTCCAGCGTGTCGATCTCGGAATGCAGGTAGCGGACCTTGAAACCCATCTCGAGCAGGTAGTCGGTCAGGTCCTCGGACATCTTCTTGGTCAGCGTGGTCACGAGCGTCCGCTCGTTGCGGTCGGCTCGGCCCCGAATCTCGTTCATCAGATCGTCGATCTGGTTGCGGGTCTCCCGGACCTCGACGGCGGGGTCGATGATCCCGGTCGGGCGCACGATCTGCTCGACGATGCGCGGCGAGTGGGTGCGCTCGTACTCCCCCGGGGTCGCAGACACGAACACCATCTGCGGGGTGATCGAGAGGAACTCCGAGAAAGTCTGCGGCCGGTTGTCGAGTGCGCTGGGCAGCCGGAAGCCGTAGTCGACGAGCGTCTGCTTGCGCGAGCGATCGCCCGCGTGCATACCGCCGATCTGAGGCACGGTCTGGTGAGACTCATCGATGAAGCAGACGAAGTCATCGGGGAAGTAATCCAGCAGGCAGTAGGGGCGGTCGCCGGGCTGGCGACCGTCGAGGATCCGCGAGTAGTTCTCGATCCCCGAGCAGAAGCCGAGCTCGCGCAGCATCTCCATGTCGTACTGGGTGCGCTGGCGCAGCCGGTGAGCCTCGAGCAGCTTGCCCTCCGCCTCGAGCTCGGCGCAGCGGGAGTTGAGCTCGCGGCCGATCTCGCCGACCGAGTCGTCGATCATGCCCTCGCGCACGTTGTAGTGCGACGCGGGCCAGATGCCGACGTGGGCGAGGTCATCCTCGATCACCTCGCCGGTCACCGCGTCGAAGTGCTGCAGGTGCTCGACCTCGTCCCCGAACAGGACGATCCGGTATGCCGTCTCGGCGTAGGCGGGCCAGATCTCGAGCGTCTCGCCTCGGACGCGGAACGTCCCGCGAGCCAGGGCCGTGTCGTTGCGGGTGTACTGGATCGAGACGAGCTTGCGCAGCAGGCGGTCGCGGTCGATCATCTCCCCCTTGATCAGGTTCTGCAGGTTCTCGTCGTAGGTCTCGGGCGAGCCGAGCCCGAAGATGCACGACACGCTGGCGATGATGACCACGTCGCGGCGGGCGAACAGAGCCGACGTGGCCGCGTGGCGCAGGCGGTCGATCTCCTGGTTGATCGCCGAGTCCTTCTCGATGTACAGGTCCTTGCTGGGGACGTAAGCCTCGGGCTGGTAATAGTCGTAGTAGGACACGAAGTACTCGACCGCGTTGCGCGGAAAGTAGGTCCGGAACTCGTTGCAGAGCTGCGCGGCGAGCGTCTTGTTGTGGGCGATGATCAGCGACGGGCGCTGGATCGCCGCGATCGTCGAGGCCATCGTCATCGTCTTGCCGGTCCCGGTCGCGCCGAGTAGGGTCTGAAAGCGCTCCCCCGCCTCGACCCCCTCGGCCAGCGACGCGATCGCGGCCGGCTGGTCGGCAGCCGGGCTGTAAGCGGCATCGAGCTCGAACTTCGGCATCCTGCGCTTCAGCTTAGTGAGCCGTCCGGGGCTCTCCAGAGGACTGCGGTCACCTGCTGGCCTCAGCGATAGCCGAGCTGAGTGGGGTACGTGGTCCGGTAGTCGTGCTGGGCCTGCAGCACCCGCTGGACGTAGGCGCGGGTCTCGGGAAAGGGGATGTCGCCGATCGTGAAACGGGCCCCGACGGAGTGGGCGCGGGCCACCCACTGGCTGACGTTCGCCTCACCGCCGTTGTAGGCCGCGATCGCCATCAGCCGGCTGCCGTGGTACTCGTCGAGCAGATAACGCAGGTAGTAACTGCCGTAGGCGATGTTGACCTGCGGCGTGCCCAGGTCACTGACCTGGAAGCTCGTCGCCCCGGAACGGTGGGCGAGGAACAGCGCCGTCTGGGGCAGGATCTGCATCAACCCCTCGGCGCCGGCCGAGGAGGTCCGCGGATCGAACTTGGTCTCGGTGTAGATGACCGCGGCGATCAGGGCGGGATCGAGGTGCTTGGCCGCGGCCTCCTCGCGGATCACGTCCTGATAGCCGATCGGCAGACTGAGATCGTTGATCACCCGCTTGGCCAGCGGCAATACCGCGGTCGCCACCACGAGCGCGAGAATCGCAATGACCACGCCCCCCACCGAGCGCCGGCGCCGGCGGCCGGCCTGACGGCGGCGCGCCGGCGTCAGGCCGGCCGCGGTGCGGCGCGTGGCCGTTGCCGTTGGGTGGCTCATCGCCGCAGCATGTCAAGAATCGCCGACAGCTTGGACTCGAGTTCGGCTGTGGTTGCGTCGTTGCGCACGGTGTAGGTCGCACGCTGCGACTTTTCCTCCTGACTGAGCTGTCGCGCGCCGCGCTCGGTCAGCGCCTCGTGCCCGCGCGCGGACGCGCGTGCCTCGCGCGTCTGCTCGTCGGCGATCACCGCGATCGTGGCATCGAACCCGTGATCCATCCCCGACTCGAACAGCAGCGGAACCTCGATCACCGCCGCCCGCGGCCGGGGCTGGGCGGTCTCCAGGCTCTCGCGCCAGGCCACCATGCGCTCCCCCACCCGGGGCCAGAGCAGTGACTCGAGCCACTGCCGGTCTTCCGCGGTCGCGAAGGCCGCCCGGGCCAGCGCGTCGCGGTCGATCGCGCCCTCGCGCTGCACCGCCGGACCGAACCGAGCTACGACCTCGGCCCGGACCTCGGGATCCTCGTAGAGCTCGTGGACGACACGATCAGTCGAGAGCGTCGCTGCACCGAGCCGCTGGAGCGCGTCGAGCGCGGTGGACTTCCCCGCGCCGATGCCTCCGGTCATTCCGACGAACGGGAGCACCGCCCCGGCCCGAGCTGTGGCTCAGGCCACCTAGGCCGGGGGGGTGTCAGACGGATGCTCAGCGGCGTCACCGGCTTCGCCGGCGGGCTCGCTGGAGACGGCGGGCTCATCGGCCGTCGCGACGGCGTCCTCGGTCGCGGCGGGACCCTCAGCCGGGGCGGCATCCTCGGCCGCGGCGAGAACCTCAGCCGGGGCCGCATCCTCGGTCGCGGCTGGCTCGTCGGCCGTCGCCGGAGCGTCGGTCGCGACGGCGGCTTCCACGTCCGCAGGAACCTCGACCTGGGCGCCGGCGTCGAACCCGGCGGTGTCCTCGCTGGAGAACACGTCCTCGGAGAGGCCCAGCTCGGGAACATCGTCAAGTGAACTCATGTCGCCCTCGGCCGGCGGCTCGATCGGACGGACCGGGAGCACCTGACCCTCGACGCGCTTGATCGACAGCGACAGCCGGCGGCGCTCGGAGTCGATCTCGAGGATCTTAACCCGGACCGGATCGCCGGGTTGGATGATCTCCCGGGGATTCTCGACGTGGTGCTGAGCCAGCTCGGAGATGTGCACGAGGCCCTCGACGCCGTCCAGGATCTCGACGAACGCCCCGAAGGTCACGACCTTGGTCACCGTTCCCTCGAGCTCGTCCCCGATGTTGTAGGTGTCCATGACCCGCTGCCACGGATCCTCCTGGGTCTGCTTAAGACCGAGGGAGATGCGCTGGCGCTGGCGGTCGATGTCCAGCACCTTGACGCTGACCGTGCTCCCGATCGAGAGGATCTCGCTCGGGTGGTTGACGTGAGACCAGGACAGCTCGGAGATGTGGATCAGGCCGTCGATGCCGTCCAGGTCCACGAAGGCACCGAAGTCGACGATGTTGGAGATCGTTCCCTCGACGACCTGGCCCGGCTGCAGCCGGTCGAGGATGCGCTCGCGATCCTCCTTACGCTGCTCCTCGAGCACCGCACGACGCGAGAGCACGACGTTGTTGCGCGAGCGGTTGAGCTCGATCACCTTGCACTCGATCGTCTGGGACATGTACTCGTCGAGGTTGGGCACGCGGCGGATGTCGACCAGCGACGCGGGCAGGAAGCCGCGAACGCCGAGATCGATGATCAGACCGCCCTTGACGACCTCGATGACCGCGCCGTGGACCGGCTCACCGGACTCGGCCGCGGCCTCGATGCGCCGCCATGCCTTCTCGAAGCGGGCGCGCTTCTTGGACAGGATAAGCCGACCGTCCTGGTCCTCCTTGGTGAGGACCAGCGCGTCGACCTCCTCGCCGAGCTCGACCTCGTCTGCGGGGTCGACCGACTTGCGGATCGACAGCTCGAAGGCGGGGATGACCCCCTCGGACTTGTAGCCGATGTCGACGAGCACTTCGTCGTTGTCAATCCGGACGACGTTGCCGGTGACGACATCCCCTTCCTGGAACGGATGGAGGGTGGCGTCGTAGTTGGGGACGATCTGGCCGTCGATCTCGAGCAGCAGACCGTCAGAGCCCTCGACGACCGTGGCATGGCCCTGGTCGGGGGCGGAAATCAAAGTTGAGGTTGAGGACATAGGTCCCCGGAGGATAGCCACCCGGCGAGCGAGGCGCGGCCGCCCCGGCGGCCCTCCCTATCATCAGCCGCCATGCCCAGACGAGCCACCAAGCGCGGAGCCG
>JALYZB010000176.1 GCA_030945945.1 Actinomycetota bacterium
GAGGATGAACGAGAGCTCGAGGCCGAGCGCTTGGGGGCAGGCATGAAAAGCAGGGCTCCTAATCGTCTTGACGCTCGCGCGAGCGTATCCGAACTGCGCCCCCTGCGGGAAACGCCTGCGGCCGCGCGTCAGCCCGCGAGCAGCTCGAGCAGTGCCTTCTGCGCGTGACGTCGGTTCTCGGCCTGGTCCCAGATCCGCTGCCGCTCGCCGTAGAGCACGTCGGCACTAATCTCCTCCCCGGGGTGGGCGGGCAGGCAGTGCAGTGCGATCGCGCCCGGTGCGGCGTGGGCGAGCAGCGTGTCGTCGATTCGGTAGCCGGCCAGCGCGGAACGGCGCGCGTGCGCCGTCGCGGGATCGTCACTCATGCTCACCCACACGTCGGTGTAGACGGCGTTGGCCCCCTGCACCGCCTCGCGCGGATCGTCGGTGAGGATCGCGTCCGCCACGGGCTCGAGCTGATAGCCCTCGGGTGCGGCGATCCGCACCTCCACCCCGGCCAGCTGCCCGGCGATGGCCAGCGAGCGGGCGACGTTGTTGCCATCCCCGACATAGGCGAGCGTGAGCCCGTCCAACTGGCCGAAGGTCTCGCGGAGGGTGAGCAGGTCAGCCAGCGCCTGCGCCGGATGATGACCGGCGGTGAGCATGTTGAACACCGGCACGGTGGCGTGGACGGCGAGCTCCTGGATGATCGCGTCGGGCCCGGTCCGGATCCCGATCGCGGCGACGTGGCGCGAGAGGACGAGAGCCGTATCGCGCACAGACTCGCCGCGGCTGATCTGCAGCTCGTCGGGACGCAGGATCATCGGATGGCCGCCGAGCTCGATCACGCCCACCTCGAACGAGACACGGGTGCGGGTCGAAGGCGCCTGGAAGATCAGCGCGATCGTGCGTCCAGCCAGCACACCGGGAGCGCTCGGGGCCGCCTTGAGCTCCGCGGCGCGGGTCAGCAGCGCGTCGAGCTCGGGGGCGGTCAGCTCGGCTCCGGTGAGGAAGTGGCGCGTCACGATTACCCGCGCGCGGCCCTCAGCCCGAAGCCGCGCAGCATCAACATCGCCTTCTCGCCGAGCGTGCCGCGCGCCGGGAGCACGCCCAGCTGCATCGCCGCCTCGTAGACGTCGAAGAAGCCTCGCACGCGGTAGAGCCGGCCGTGCTGCAGCTCGCAGTAGAAGATGCAGTGCACGACGATGAAGCGGCTGGTGGCCGGCAGGCCCTCGAGTGGTTCGCGATGAGTCCCCAGCAGCTTGCCCGGGGCAGCGACGAAGCGTCCGTCGGTGAGCCGCGCTCCGGTGCTCTGCAGGCGGACATCGGGGAAGCCTGACCACAGTCGCGTCGCGTGGGCCGCGAGCTGTTCCATGCCCGCCAGGGGTTGGTCGGTGAGCGGATCCTCGTACTGGATCCCCGCCGCGCAGACGTCGTCAAACGCGGCGGCGACATGGCCGGACCACGCCGCCTCCCAGCCGTCGATCACCGCATCGGCGGTCATCGGACATTGCCCGCACCCAGGTGGGAGTGCAGGTCGGGCATCCCCTCCTCGGGCGTGGAGGCCTGCGCGTAATGGCGGCGCGGGATGCGACCCGCACCCCGGGCCAGGCGACCGCCGTCGACGGCGAGCCGGATCGCCTGGGCCATCGCCTCGGGATCGTGGGCGCGCGAGATCGCGCTCGCGCACAGAACCGCGTCACACCCGAGCTCCATCGCCAGCGCCGCGTCCGAGGCGGTCCCGACCCCGGCGTCGAGGATCACCGGGACGCCGGCACGCTCGATGATGATCGCGATGTTGTACGGGTTGCGGATGCCCATCCCGGAGCCGATCGGCGACCCGAGCGGCATCACCGCGGCGCACCCGATGTCCTCCAGTCGGCGGGCGAGGATCGGATCGTCGGTCGTGTAAGGCAGCACGATGAATCCCTCGTCGACCAGGTCCTCGGCGGCGGTCACCAGCTCGACCGCGTCGGGCAGCAGCGTGCGGTCGTCACCGATGACCTCGAGCTTGATCCAGTCGGTGCCGAACGCCTCACGGGCCAGCCGGGCGGTCATGACCGCATCGCGGGCGGTGAAGCAGCCTGCCGTGTTGGGCAGGACCTCAACTCCGGCTGCCTGCAGGACGTCGAGAATCGAACCGCGGGCGGCGGGATCGAGGCGGCGCAGCGCGACCGTGCACAGCTCGGCGCGTGAGGCTTCGCACGCCCGGGCCAGCAGCGCGTGGTTGGCAAAGCCGCCGGTGCCCAGGATCAGCCGGGAGCCGAACTCGCGGCCAGCGATCTGCAGCGGGTCGAGCGCGGGCATTCCTCAGCCTCCCTGGATCGCGGCCACGATCTCAATCAGCGCGCCCTCGCCGACCGGCGTCTGCTCCCACCGCGACCGGCTCACCACTTCGCCGTCGAGGGCGACCGCCACGCCCCGTGCGCCCGGGGCGACATCGAGCAGAGCCAGCACGCTGGCGACAGTAGCGCCCGGGCTCAGCCGGCGGTCCTCGCCGTTGACGGTGACGTTCACGCCGAGCTCCCCACCGTGGCCGGGGCGGCCGCGAAGCGTCGTGGGGCAAACGGGGTGGCGTCGAGGCCCGCCAGTGCCTCGGAGGACGCGTCGGCACCGCACAGCCCTGCGCACACCAGTTCGGCGGTGATCGGAGCGAGCAGGATCCCCCCGCGCCCGTGCCCCGCCGCCCAGTGCAGCCCGGGTGCATCGGCGGGGCCGAGCACCGGCAGGTTGTCCGGGGTGCCGGGGCGCAAGCCGGCCGCGCATTCGTCCAGGACGAGCTCGGAGACCCCCGGGACGAGTTCGGAGGCGTCGCGCAGCAACTCGAACACGCCGCCCGCGGTCACCGTGGTGTCAAAGCCGCGCTCCTCGGAGGTCGCACCGATCACGTAGCGGCCGTCGGCCCGCGGGACGACGTAGGAGGAGCCCATCCGCACCACCCGGGTCAGCAACCCGGGGCCGGCCGGATCGTGCAGGCGCAGGATCTGCCCCTTGACGGGACGAAACGCGATCGGGGCCGGCAGCTGCAGCTCGCCCGTCCACGGTCCGGCCGCGAGCACCACGGCACCGGCCGCGATCGTATCGCCGCCGGCGACGGTGACCCCGGTGGCGCGACCGCCGCGGATCGACACCCCGGTGACGGTGACGCCCTCGCGGACCTGACCACCCGCTGACCGGATCCCCGCGGCGAGTGCGGCAGTCAGGCGGCGAGGGTCCACCGCATGGTCGTCGGGCACCTCCAGCGCGAGGCGCAGCGCCGGGGTCAGAGCGGGCTCGAGACGACGCGCGGCGCTCGGGAGCAACCGCTGTGCCGCGAGACCGAGGCGCTCGCGCAGGGCGAGCTCGCGCTCCAGGCTGCGGGCCTCATCCTCGTCGCGGGCCACGAGCAGGGTGCCGCACGCCGTGTAGCCGACCTCGTGGCCGGTGGTCGCCTCCAGCTCGGCGACGAACCCGCCGAACAGGCGAGCGCTGCGCAGGCCGAGCTCGAGCAGCGGCTCCTCGGCCGGGCGCGCCTCGGCGATCGGAGCGAGCATCCCCGCCGCGACGCGCGAGGTCCCAGCTCCGGGGCGATCGCGCTCGAGTACGAGCACCCGCAGGCCGCGACCGCCGGCACGCCAGGCGACGGCCAGCCCGATCACGCCGCCCCCAATGACGACGACGTCTGCGGCTGTGCGTGGAGACGGCTCGGACACGAAAGCTCCCTGCTCCGGCATTACCCGGTCAGGTCGTGACGGTCGGCGGATGACACATCCGCCCTCTCAGCCCAACGGTGGGGCTCCCGTGCCATCAATGCTAGTCGCTGCGTCGGCGGTGCCGCACTCCTGCCAGACTGAGCAGCGTGAGCGACCGCACCACCCGCCTGCACGCAGCGAGGCTGTACCTGGTCTGCGACGTGCAGTCCGACCGCTTCCTGACCGCGGCACTGCGCGGCGGCGTGGACATCGTGCAGCTCCGGGCCAAGCACGCCGGCGATGACGTACTGCTCGAAGCGGCGCAGCGTTACCGGCGCGCGTGTGACGCGGCCGGGGCGCTGCTGATCGTCAATGACCGGCCCGACCTGGCCGTAGCCGCGCGTGCCGACGGCGTGCACGTCGGCCAGGACGACATCAGCGTGGCGCGCGCCCGCGCCGAGCTCGGTCCCGACGCGGTGATCGGCCTCTCGACCCACTCCCCTGCGCAGATCGATGCCGCCACCACGGCCGGCGCGGACTACATCGGGGTCGGGCCGGTGCATGCCACGCCGACCAAGCCGGGCCGTCCCGCGGTCGGGCTCGAGCTCGTGCGCTACGCATCGGTGCATGCCGCCGTGCCGTTCTTCGCGATCGGCGGTATCGACCGTGCGCTGGTCGGCGCCGTGGTCGGCGCGGGCGCCTCGCGGGTGGCCGTGGTGCGCGCGATCACCCAAGCGCCGGACCCCGAGGCTGCGGCGCGCGAGCTGTGCGCCCAGCTGTCCGGCGTCGCCCTGGAGGCCGGCGTTGGGGCACCATAGTCGCAAGCGGGGCCGCCGGGCCAAGGTTCCCGCGCCCGGCGCGAAGCCGAGGACGACGCCGCCCGCCCCGATCGGCGAGATCGGGGGCTGGAAGGTGGAGGCGCCGATGACCCGCTCGCAGCGACGTGACGCCGCGATTCGCGCTGGGCTGACACCGATCAAGACCGGGGAGCGTCCGAAGGCGATCGTCGTCGCCAGCGCCGTCGCCGGGCTGATCGGGCTGTCCCAGCTCATCCTTTTCGCCGTCGGAATCAAGATCCAGGGCAAGTCACCAGCTTTCGCCGGGACGGTTCTCTTCTGCGGTCTGATGATCGTGTGCGCGGTGGGGATGTGGCGGCTGTGGTACGGCGCCGTGCTCGCCTTCATGGCCCTGCTGGCGATCGTCGCCTCTCTGTTCTCGCTGTTTCTGATCGAGGCCAGCAACGTCCTGGCGCTCGTCGTCGCCCCGGTCATCGTGATCGGCGCCGGCTGGCTGTTCTTCAAGCTCGTCCGAGTGCTCAGCCGGATCCAGATGCCCAAGCCTCCCGGGCGCTGACCGGCCTCGAGCCCGGGGCGAGTCCACCTCAGACGGTGAGATAGGCTCAGCTCCCATGCCCGAAAGTTCTTATGACTGCATCGTGATCGGCTCCGGACCGGGCGGCTACGTAGCCGCGATCCGCGCCGCCCAGCTCGGAATGACGACCGCCGTGATCGAGCAGGACGCGGTCGGCGGCCGGTGTCTGAACTACGCCTGTATCCCCGCCAAGGCCGTGCTCCGCGTCGCCGACATCGTCAGCGAGATCCGCGAGGCGGACGAGTTCGGGATCAAGGTCTCCGAGCCCGAGATCGACTACGCCGGCGTAAACGCTCGCCGTCACAAGGTGGTCACCACCCTCACGGGCGGCGTCGCCGGGCTGCTCAAGAAGAACAAGATCGACTACATCGAGGGCGAGGGATCGCTGGCCGGCCCTGGCCAGGTGAAGGTCGGCGAGCAGACCCTCTCGGCCAAGACGATCGTGCTCGCGACCGGCTCGGTCAAGCGCGCGACCCCCGGCGCGCAGTTCGGCGGCCGCGTGATCGGCACCGAGGAGGCCTGGGCGCTGGACGCGCTGCCGGCCAGTGTGGCCGTGGTCGGGGCCGGTGCCTCCGGCGCCGAGATCGCCTCGGCCTACGCGCGGCTGGGCACCAAGGTGACGCTGTTCGAAGCGCTGGACCGCGTCCTGCCCACCGAGGATGCCGACATCTCCAAGCTCGCCGAGCGCGGCCTTAAGAAGCAGGGCATGAGCATCCACACCGGCACGCTGGTCACGGACATCGCCACCGGCGCGGACAACGTGACCTTCCGCCACGGGGACGAGTCCGGCGAGGTGCAGTGGCTGGTCATCGCCGCCGGACGCGGCCCCGATGTCGAGGCGCTCGGCCTGGACGCGGCCGGCGTCAAGCGCGACGAGAGCGGCTTGATCGCCGTCGATGGCGCGATGCGCACCAGCGTCGAGGGCGTCTACGCGATCGGCGATCTCGTGCCCGGCCCGGCGCTCGCGCACAAGGCCTCGGACGAGGGCGTGATCGCGGTCGAGGATGCGGCCGGGATGACCACGCACCCGATCGAGTACGTCGACGTGCCCCGGGCGACGTTCTGCACCCCCAACGTTGCCAGCTTCGGGCTCACCGAGGCGCAGGCCCGCGAGGCCGGACACGATGTGGTGGTCGGCAAGGTCCAGTACGGCGCGGTCGGCGCCGGCACCGTCTACGGCGACCGCACCGGCCTGGTGAAGATCGTCGGCGAGAAGCGCTACGGCGAGCTGCTCGGCGGCCACATCATCGGGGCTAAGGCGACCGAGCTGATCCAGGAGCTCGTCAACGCCCGGGCGCTGGAGGGCGGCTATCCCGAGGTGGCACGGCTGATCCACGGCCACCCAACGATGTCCGAGGCCGTCATGGAGGCCGCCCGCGCCGCCGACGGCTGGCTGATCCACGGTTAGCGCTCCGTGGCTGCGCACGCCGGACGGCGGACGTGACGCCGGAGCAGCCGGTCTTCTTCTACGACCTCGGGTCGCCCGAGTGCTACCTGGTGAGCGAGCGGGTGATGGGCGAGCTGGACCCGGTGCCCGAGTGGGAACCGGTCCACGCTGCGGCACTGGAAATCGGGTTGAGCGCCGGTGATCGCGAGGCGCTCGCCGCGACCGCCGCCGAGCTTGGGCTGCTGCCGTTGCGCTGGCCCTCGGCGTGGCCGCCCGACACCGCGCTGGCGATGCTCACGGCCACCTGGGCCAAGCGCGGCGGGCGCGCTGTCGCGTACTCGCAGGCGGCGTTTCGCCAGGCGTTCGCCGGTGGGCGAGACCTCGGCAACGAGGGCACCGTCCTGATCGCGGCCGCCGCCTGTGAGATGCACCCGACCGCGGTGCTCAAGGGCGTGACCCTGCGCGCGACCGCCGCCGCACTGGCCGCAGCCAACCAGCGTGCGCGCGAGGCCGGTGTCACCGCGCTCCCCACGCTCGCACTCGGCCGCGAGCTGTTCGCGGGCCCTGACTGTCTCGAGCAGGCCCAGGCCGCGTTGGCGCGAGCGTCATGAAGGCCAACCGGGTCCTGCATCTGATCGTCACCCGTGGGGGGCGCCAGCCCGCGTTTCTCGCCGGCCGGGGCCGCCTGGACCGGATCGAGGTCGTGTCCGTCGACGAGGGCGAGGTGGTGCTCTATTGGGAGCTGCCGGCCCAGCCGGCCGCGCGGTTGCTCAAGACGCTGCGCGCCGACCTCGCCGGGCTTGACGCGGACACGTTCCTGGCCCGCTGGCAGCACGCCGACGTGACGGCCGACTGGCCCCTGTAGTCTCTGCCGGGATGCTGGCGAGCGCCAAGCTGCAACGGGTGCTGATGGTCGCACTGGCGGTGCTGGTGGCAGCGATCGTCGTCGTGCTCAGCACCGGACAAGGGGGCAGTGGTGCAACCACCGCCACCGCGGGCACCGAATTCCAGGGCCCGACGATGCCTCCCGGCCTGCGCGCCCATGACTTCACGCTGCGCGATCAGGCCGGCCACCCGGTGAGCCTGGCGGCCGACCGTGGCCATGTCGTGATCCTCACCTTCATCCACTCGCTGTGCCATGACGCCTGCCCGTTGATGGCCGAGGCGATCAAGGGAGCGCTGAACCTGCTGCCCGACAACGGCGCCGGGGTCCCGGCGATCGGGGTCAGCGCGCATCCGTCCGAGGACACCGTGGCCCGACGCCGGGCGTTCCTGGCCAGGCACGAGATGACCGGACGGCTGTCCTTCGTCAACGGGCCCGAGGCGGTCATGCGCCCAATCTTCGGCGCGTACGCGATCCAGCCGGTGACCGCCAAGATCGACCATTCAACGTTCGTCTTCCTGATCGACAAGCGCGGGGTCGAGCGGGTCGGCTTCGCCGCCGACGAGCTCACTTCTGAGGCCCTGGCCCACGACATCCGGGCGCTGCAGCGCGAGCCCGCATAGGTCCGCACGTCCGCGCGGAGCGCGACGGCCTCAGCGCGCGGCGGCGTCGAGGGCGACGGCCACGAAGAGCAGCGCCAGGTAGAGCAGCGAGTAGTGGAACAGCAGCGCCGCCCGCCGCGCCTGCGGAGCGCGCCACATCCGCACCGCCAGCCCGCAGAATCCGCCGCCGAGGCCGATCGCGGCGACCAGGTACACGGCTCCGAAGGTGCCGGTGACAAACGGCACGACGGTGACAACGGTGAGCAGCACGGTGTAGCCCAGCACCTGGCGGGTGGTGGCCGACGTACCGCGGACGACCGGCAGCATCGGCACCTGCGCGGCCTCGTAGTGCGGGGCGAGCAGCAG
>JALYZB010000193.1 GCA_030945945.1 Actinomycetota bacterium
GCTCGGCGGTCTCGGCGCGCGACCGCAGCACCCAGGCGATCCTGCCCCTGCGCGGCAAGATCCTCAACGTCGAGAAGAGCCGGATCGACAAGGTGCTGGCCAACACCGAGGTCCAGGCGCTGATCACCGCGATCGGCACCGGGGTCCGGGACGAGTTCGATCTTGCCCGGGCGCGCTACCACAAGATCGTGCTGCTGACCGACGCCGATGTCGACGGCGCGCACATCCGCACGCTGGCGCTGACCCTGCTGTTCCGCGAGATGCAGCCGCTGATCGAGGCCGGCTTCGTGTACATCGCCAAGCCGCCGCTGTACCGACTGACGCGGGGCCAGAAGCATCGGTATCTCGAGCGTGAGTCTGACCTCGAGGACATCCTGCTCGGAGACAAGTTCGACAAGCTCGAGATCACCGACAGCCAGGGCAAGGCGTTCAAGCTCACCGAGGCGCGGTGGAAGCGGTTCACGCGACTGCTCAAGCAGTACGAGGGCTGGGCGGCAGCGCTGCGCGCCGCGCACGGTCACGGCGTCGTGGCCTTCATGCAGCAGGCCCGGATGCTCGAGGAGCAGATCACCGATGTGGGCGCGCTCCTGCGTCACGTGGCGGCCAGCGAGGGCAACGGCGACGGCCATGCCTACAAGCTCAAGCTGATCGAGGAGCAGCCCGAGACGCTGGTGATCCGCACCCTGGAGGCCAAGACGGGCCTGGCCAGCACCCACCAGGTCCGCCATGCCGCGCTGGACGCCAGCGAGTATCAGCGACTGGCCGACGTGCACCGTGATCTGGACAATCTGACCGGCATGCCGCCGTTCACGATCCGCCTCGGCGAAAGCTCCAGCGACGCCGGCAGCTTCGAGGAGCTCCACGACGAGATCCTGGCGATCGCCCAGAAGGGGATCGACTACTACCGCTTCAAGGGCCTGGGCGAGATGGATGCCGAAGAGTTGCGCGAGACGACGATGGATCCCCAGACGCGGACCCTGGTGCAGGTCACGATGGAGGATGCCGCCTCGGCCGATCTCGTGTTCTCGATGCTGATGGGCGATCAAGTCGAGCCGCGGCGGGCGTTCATCGAGGAGAACGCCCGACTCGTGACCAACCTCGACGTCTAGGAGCGCGCGATGTCAGCAATCGACACCATCGGCGGCGGCAACATCGAGCCGCGCGGGCTCGAAGATGAGATGCGCTCGGCGTACCTGGACTACGCGATGTCGGTCATCGTCGGCCGGGCACTGCCCGACGTCCGCGACGGGCTCAAGCCCGTGCACCGCCGCGTGCTGCATGTGATGAACGAGCTGGGCCTGCAGCCCAACCGCAAGCACGTCAAGTGCGCCCAGATCGTCGGCGAGGTGATGGGCAAGTTCCACCCCCACGGCGACACGGCGATCTACGACGCACTCGCGCGCATGGCGCAGGACTTCTCGATGCGCTACCCGCTCGTCGACGGACACGGCAACTTCGGCAACATCGACGGCTGGGGCGCGGCCGCGATGCGCTACACGGAGGCACGGCTGGAGAAGCTGGCCACCGAGCTGCTGCGCGATATCGACTCCGACACGGTCGAGTTCGGGCCCACCTACGACGGCACCCGGCAGGAGCCGCTCGTGCTGCCGGCGCGCTTCCCCAATCTGCTCGTCAACGGTGGCTCGGGGATCGCGGTCGGCATGGCCACCAACATTCCGCCGCACAACCTGCGCGAGGTCGTGGCGGCGACGATCGCCTACATCGACGATCCGGCGATCGATGTCGAGGGCCTGATGACGTACATCAAGGGCCCGGACTTCCCCACCGCCGGGACGATCCTCGGCCGCGAGGGTATCCGTGACGCCTACGCCACCGGCCGCGGGCGGGTGCGGGTGCAGGCCAAGGCTCACATCGAGCCGATCGGCCAGGGCAAGGAGGCGATCATTGTCACCGAGCTGCCCTTTCAGGTGCGCAAGGGCGGCGACGGCGGCCTGATCGAGAAGATCGCCGACCTCGTCCACGACAAGAAGATCTCCGAGATCACCGATGTCCGCGACGAGTCCGACCGACGCGGGATGCGTCTGGTGATCGAGCTCAAGCGCGACGTGATCCCCAAGGTCGTGCTCAACAAGCTGCA
>JALYZB010000194.1 GCA_030945945.1 Actinomycetota bacterium
GGATGGTGTCTACGACCTCGACACCACCGAGAAAATCGATGTCCACGTGTCCACGCCGATCGTGACGCGCGCCGCGCAGCAGGGCGTTACCGCGAATCCGATCGCCGAGTGAGACCGCGGAGCGCGCCCAGTCAGCGCGGCCAGGAGTCCCGCTCGACGCGAGCCCTCCGTGTCAAACGCCTTGTCAAACGAACGGAGCCGGACAGTCCGAGCGGCGTCCTCAGCGGCGGGACGTGAGGCCGGAATCGCCCGGATTGACAGGTGTAGGACGTATGGACAAGGACCACGCGGACGCGGCTCACCGGGCTCATAACCCGAAGGTCGCGGGTTCGAATCCCGCCCCCGCTACTGAGAAAAGGTCCGCATTTGCGGGCCTTTTCTATTTTCTGGAGTGCAGTTCCCACCAGATTGGTGAAGGTGGAGTACCTCTGGAGTACCAAACAGGGCTCGAAAACCACGAGTTTTGGCGAAATCGGGAGCGTCGGAGCGACGGGCCGGCGTGCGTTTCCGGAGTGTCGGCGCCGGCGGCGCTCTGCTCGCAGGCGACGGATCAAGCTCGCCGCGAGCACGAAGCCGCTGGCAGTCGTGAGCAATGTTGCGGTCGCGTTCAGCGATGCGTTGCCGGTCACGCGGCGGCAACCAGCTGCCAGGTATCCAGCAGCGCCTCGGGGACGAGATGCTCGAGCTTCCATGTGACCTGCATGGGCCGGTTGCTGACATGGGACACATATGTGACTGGGCCGAGGCATGTGAACGCGGCGCCGGCGCCGTTCGGTCGGGTTTCGGATTCACGGACGAAGAGAATGATTCGTGTGCCCAGCTCGACGTGCCTGACGTAGCGTCGGCCGGTCGGGTGTCGTCGTGGGTGGCGTTTTGGGACTCCCAGTGAAAGAGGCTGCGCGAGAGCGCATCGTCGCGATACATCGTGGTCGGCGAGAACGACCGCTCAGACTTACGGAGCGTGACGAAGAACAGGTCGGTCTGAGCGTCTGGGAGCCAGCGAACGCCTTCGCGAAATGTCGGAGGCTCGCCGATGGCACCGTCACCGAAGGCCAGGAGCGCTTCGGCGCGTGTGTACTTAGCGTGGAGGACGACTGGAACGTCGCGGCTGGTCTCGAGTGGTCGCTCATCACGGTCGCTGCGGTCGTCCAGTGCTGTAAACAACTCGACGAGCTCGTTGCGGACGGCGGTGTGCGGCCAGAGGCGTTGAAGGGCTGAGTCGAGCGAGTCGTCGTCCTGCTCGACGCTGAGTCCGCGCAGCAGCATCGTCAGCAGGCGCTGCTGTCGAGTGGTGAATGACGCGGCAGCAGGACGATCGACTCGGGTCAGAACGTTGCGCGCGCGGTAGAGATAGGACGCGTGCTGCCGATCACCGATCAAGCCCGAGCCGCCGACGAAGGCTGGATCGCGCTGCCAATTAGGGAGTCCATCCCCGACCTCAGCAACGGCGCGTACGGAATCTGAACCGAAGCCCTGGTCATCGCCGCAAGCAGGGCCGACGCGGCGGTGTGCAAATCGTGGCTCTGCGTAGGCACAGCCGAGCCGGCGCCGCCGGCGCTGCGGCTCCGCATAGTCGTCCGGGCAGGGCACGCGCCATCGAGATGTCGCCGAGGCGCTCGCGCGACTTCCCTGGGGCCGAAGTCGGAAGACGTCCTGTGTCAACCTCGGGTCGGTTCGGCTGTCTGACGGGTGTAGTTGGAGGCGATGCGTTGGGTGGCTGCGTGGTCGGGCCGGGGGCCTGACGGGCTGGGGATGAGGACGGCGAGGTGTTGCTGGAGCCGGTGTGGCGGGCGGGGTCATAGGGCGTTCGGTTTGCCAGCAGCGCCACAGGATTCGGCTGAGCGCTCGTCCGACGGTGCGTAGAGCGCGGCGGTGGTTATGCCCGCGGTTCCGGGCGCTGGCGTAGCGGTCTGTCGCCCATGGATTCCATTTGCTGGTGGTGAGCGCGACGGTGTCGAGGGCGCGCCGGAGTCGTTTGTTGCAGGCCCAGCGGAACTTCGCGTTCTTGCGTTTCCCGGATTCATCAGCGACGGGTGCATGTCCGGCTTGAGCGGCGATCGCGTCCCGGTGGGGGTAGCGGGCGCGACAGTCACCGATCTCTGCCAGAAGCGTCGCGGCACAGACCACCGAACTGCGGGTGAGAAAGAAGCTGCGGAAGATCTCCCCGTCGGGATGGGCGTCGAGAGCATCAGCGATCTCTGACTCGAGCTCGCGGATCTGCCTGACCATGATCTGCAAGGTGCGAGTGAGGTGCAGCACGATCGACCGTCGCGTCCGCATCTCGACTTCACCGGCGCGACCGGCCGGTGCGGACCGCAACCGCTCAAGCAACTGCGCTGGCGTCTTGCGCGCTGATGAGTACCCCTGAGCTTTGAGAAACACAGCCAGGCGCTTCTCCCCGAGTCCGTTGGCGTCATCAGGGCTTGGGTAGCGGGCGATAAACGCCAGTGAGATCGGACTGTCGATCTTGGTGAACAGCTTGACCGGCCCGGGCCAGAACCGGTCAAGCTCAGCCCGTAACTGGTTTCCCAACGCGACCCGGGCGCTCACCAGATCCTCACGTGAGTGGGTCAGCGCGCGTAGCGCCTTGGTCTCATCGCTGTCAGGCTCCAGCAGCCGGAAGCGGTGACGGTCAGTCCGAGCAAGCTCACACAGCACGAAGCTGCCAAACCGATCGGACTTGCCGCCCGAGGCACGGAATCGGTCCCGTGCTGCCTTGACCTGATTGGGATGCAAAGCCAGCACCCGCACCCCGGCATCGAGCAGCCGCTCGACCAACACACCGTCAGGACGCTCAATCGCGACGACCTCAACATCGCGCTTAACCAGCGTCCTGCACAAACTCGTGATTCCCGATTCGTCGTGGCTGAACGTTGCCGCCAGCAGCTCGTTGCCGGCCGGGTCGGCGATCAGCACATCGTGCTTCTCAGACGCCCAATCGACACCCGCGCAGTTCCGCATAGCTCCCTCCAATTCCAGGTCGACAATCGCCCCAGACCGGAGGTACCGTTACGGATGCTCATAGACAAGGCCCTCAGATCGGGGCTACGTCCTGTCGCCGCTCGCGGCACCTCACCACCGTTGGGAGGGGCTGGTCTTTCGTCGGCCCTCCGTCAAGGGCAAACGATCGTGGCCCTCTCCCAACGGCGGTCGAGGCACCCGAAGGTTCTCCTATGAGCGATCGTCTGCACCATCGCTTCACACGGGTGCCTTCGCTGCCTCCGCTGCCGGTCGCCGGGCGGCGGGCGGCGGGCGGCGGGCGGCGGGCGGCGGCAGGATCGTGCAAGCCAAGCGCGAATATGCGGGGGCTAGTGTCAGCCGCCTAGGGTCACGCCATGGCCTTCACCTACCAGTTCGAGGACCATCTACGCGAGCATCGATCGTCTCGTGTGGGGCAGCGGCTGTGGTGGATGCCGGCAGCAGCCGGTGTCGGTGTGGCCATCGCCGACGCGATGTACCTGGCGGGCACACCCTATGGTCAGCTGTCGGCCGTGCTCGCTTACGGGCTGCCGCTTGCCGCCGCGCTGCTGTTGTTCGTCGCCTGGGTGGCGTTGAGCATCGCCGACTGGACCTACCCGGCGGAGAAGCACTACCGGGAGGC
>JALYZB010000228.1 GCA_030945945.1 Actinomycetota bacterium
CCTGACCCCCCGCTCGAGCTCACCGATCACCAGCGCGCGGCGCTGAACCAGCTTTCATCGTTTTCACTCATGGACGCCCTGCTCGGCCGTCGGTCGCGGCGCTTCCCGCTCGGCGGCCATCTCCCCGATGGTCCCCTCGCCTACCGCTCCCGGCATGATCACGTACCGCTGACCGAGCTCGAGACGCTGCTCATCCTCTCGGTGATGGGCGGGACAACGGGCTGGCACTACGGCATCACCCGTCACGAGCACTACGCGCCGCACCTGGCCAACTACAACGGTGCCGCGGCGGGGCGCACGATCCCGTCCGCCGCCGGGTTTCACACCTCCGAGCTGTTCTACACCGACGACTCGGGCATCTACTTCCTGCCCACCCGCGACGCGGGAGCACTCGTGGACCCCGCCGAGGAGGAGATCACCCCGGAGCTGATGGTCGCTCGCCACCGCGACCGGGTGGTCAAGCTCGCCGACACGCGCCTTCACCTGCCGCGCGCCGAGCCATACCTCGAAGGCCACAACACGTGGATCGCCAACGAGCCTGGCTCGCTGCTGGTGATCCCGATCGCCGACATCGCACAGCACCACATCGCCAACCTGTGCTTTTTCACCCAGAACGGCTACTGCATCTACGACGACATAAATCAGCGCCCGGTGCCCGACATGAACGAGTTCGCCGACCTCGTCGACATCGCCGACCCGATCCCGCTCTCGTTCGTCGAGCAATACTCGCTCACGGAAGCCACCGCGGAGCTGATGACGTCGAGCTATAACGGGGCGCTGCTGCTGCAGGCCATGGGGCTGGGCGGGTGGTCGTTTGATGGCATCGAGCACATGGCGCTGCTCGGCGCGTCGGGCGACAACGACGTGCCGGGACTCGGCTTTCGCTACGACACCGATCCGCGCTGGGGCACGCCCAACCCAACCGGCCGCACGGATGGAACCTTTCACGCCTTCTGCCCACCGCACTTCGCCACCATGACCGACGCCGTCGAGGCGTTTGCGCAGCGCAAGTTCGGTCCCGGTGGCCCGTACCATCCCGACACACCCGGGCCGTGGACCGAGTCACGCACGATCCGAACCTCGGCCGAGCGCCACGACGAGCGCTTTAAGGCGTGTGTGGCGCGGCAGTGCCAGTACACGCTCGACACGTGGGGCAAGTTTCCCGGCACGGTACCGAGCGTGTGGGTCATGAATTTCCTCCAGGCCCAGCATCTCGACCTCGAGTTCTATGACCGCTTCTTCAAGCCGGGGGCCTACCTCGAAAGCCACCGTCATCACTTCGAGGTGTGGCACTAGATGCCCGTCGGCTCCTGCGGAGTCCTAGATGCGCCCGCGCGGCGCCGGGCTCTGGCCGCGATGGCCGCCGGCGGCCTTGACCTGCTCGTCGTCGGGGGCGGTATCACCGGCACCGGAGCGGCGCTCGACGCCGCGGCTCGCGGCCTCGCGGTGGGGCTCGTGGAGGCGAGTGACCTGGCGTCGGGCACGTCGAGCAAGTCGAGCAAGCTGATCCACGGTGGCCTGCGATACCTCGAGATGGGGGACGTCAGACTGGTGCGCGAGGCGCTGCGCGAGCGCGAGCTGTTGCTGACCCGGTTAGCGCCGCACCTGGTCCGCCCGGTGCCGTTCCTGTGGCCGTTGCGCTGCCGCGGTTGGGAGCGCCTCTACCTCGGCGCCGGGCTAGCGCTGTACGACACCCTGGGCGGCGCCCGCTCGGTGCCGCGCCACCGTCATCTGACCCGGCGTGGGGTGCTGGCGCAGGCGTCCGCCCTACGCGAAGACGGGCTCGTCGGCGCTGTCCAGTTCTTCGATGCGGCCGAGGACGACGCCCGGATGGTCGTTGCCGTCGCCCGCACCGCTGTCGGCCGGGGCGCGCACGTCGCGACGCGTGCGCGGGTTCACGCGCTGGTGCGCGAGGGAGACCGGATCACCGGGGCCGAGGTGCTCGACGAGGAGACCGGAGAGACCTTCACGATTCGCGCGCGGCACGTCGCGCTCGCCGTCGGCGCCTGGACTGACCGGCTGCGCGGGGCCGCGGGAATCGACTCAGCGACGGTGATCCGGCCCTCGAAGGGCATCCACCTCGTGGTCGCCAGCGACCGGATCCCGATGTCGACCGGAGTCCTGTCGCGCACCGAGAAGAGCGTCCTGTTCGTGATCCCCACCGATGACGGCTGGTTGATCGGAGACAC
>JALYZB010000243.1 GCA_030945945.1 Actinomycetota bacterium
GCTCCGGGGCAGGTCGCGCGCGCTTGGCCAACGGCGTGCGGCGCGTGGTCGCCTCCCGGGCGGGGGGGGTCAGCGCGGCGGGGGTCATGACGGCGATACCTCCAGCTTGCGGACGGCGCGCAGATGCGCTGATCGAGACCTCGGGTTGGCGGCGACCTCCCCCTGGGAAGGCGCCACGGCACGACGGGTGAGCAGCTCGCCCTCGGGCTCGTGGCCGCAGACGCAGATCGGCAGCTCCGGTGGACAAACGCAGCCGCGTGCGCGCGCGGCGAGGTAGTGCTTGACAAGTCGGTCCTCGAGCGAATGGAAGGAGATCGCGGCCAGGCGTCCGCCGGGAGCGAGGATCTCCCATGCCGCCGGCAGCGCACCGTCGATCTGGGCGAGCTCGTCGTTGACGGCGATCCGCAGCGCCTGGAAGGTGCGCCGGGCCGGATGGCCGCCGGCGAACTGCGCGGGTATCGGGACGGCGGACTTGATCACCTCGACCAACTGCTGTGTGGAGCCGATCTCCTCCTGACGGCGCCGGCGGCCGATCGCCCGGCCGATTTGGCCCGCATAGCGCTCTTCGCCGTACTCGCGCAGCAGTCGCGCCAGGCGCCGCTCGTCCCAGGTGTTGACGATCTCCTCGGCGGTGAGCTCCTGTTCGGGATCCATCCGCATGTCCAAGGGCGCGTCGTAGGCGTAGGAGAAGCCGCGACCCCAGGTGTCCACCTGCATCGAGGACATACCGAAGTCCATGTATACGAGGTCGGCTCGCAGGTGCTCGATGGCCAACTCCCCGAGCGCGCTCACGAAGTCAGCGCGGATGAAACGGGTCTGACACGAGACCTCGGCGGCCAGCTCGGCGAAGCGCGCCTCGGCGGCCGGATCGCGGTCGATCCCGATCAGCGTGCCCGCCGGGCCGATCCGGTCGGCGATCAGGCGCGCGTGGCCGCCTCCGCCCAGCGTGCAGTCCACCGCGGTCTCGCCCGGCCGCGGATCGAGAACCTCGATCAGCTCACCGGCGAGAACCGGAATGTGGACGCTGGTCATGTCAAGCAGTGTCGCCAAGGCTCGCTGCGAGGTCGGGAATACGGGTCAGGACATCCTCGAAATTCTGCGCGTAGCGGTGCCGATCCCAGATCTCCAGGCACTCGCCGGAGCCCGTGACCGTGACGTCCTTGTCAAGGCCGGCGTAGCTGAGCAGTTGCGGCGGGATCATCACGCGGTTGGCAGCGTCAAGCTCGGCGTCGAAGGACGCGTTGAAGAAGAAGCGCTTGAGCTCGCGCGCCGTCGGCGAGGCTGGGTTGAGATTGGTCAGCGTCGCCTGCGTGTACTGCTCGTAGGCCGCCGGGGTCCACACGGCCACCGTCCGCGGCGCGCCCGCCTCCAGCTCGTGCGAGGCTGCCAGGACCACTCCATCGGCGAGGGCCCCGCGGAACTTCGCCGGGATCGTGAGCCGATGTTTCGCGTCCAGCGCGTGTTCGAATGTTCCGCGAAAGATCAAGGGGTGGCATCAGGCGAGGGGACTGAAACCCGGGTGGCTGGGTGGGAGGAGCCCTGCCACCCGGGTCCGTCGAGCGCAGCCAAGGTAACCCACTCTCCCCCACAATGCAACCCGACAACCGTCATTTCTCCCACCGCACCTTCTTTCGCGACCTCAAGGCTCAGAAATCCCTCGCGGGTGCTGGCGATCCGTGGTGGGACGCGAGCGGCTCGGACATGCGTCCACTCTGCACCCTCTAGTGCGGATGGACGGGATGCATCATCGCTTGCAGATCGGAGGCGGTTCCGTCCGCGCAATGTGCGTGGCGGTCAGTCAGGCGCGGGGGGCGGCGGGAAGCTCGAGCACCAGTGACGCGCCGGGGCGGCCCAGATCCTCACCGGACCGCGCGTGCGTCGGGCTCGCTCCCGCACTCGGACCCTCGGCAAGGGCCCAGAGCCGCCCACCATGCGCCACCGCAATCCCTGCGACGATCGCCAGTCCCTGACCGCGGCCCAGGCGCTTCGGTCGGCCGCCGGCGATCCGGGGTGAATGGCGGCGCTGGCGGACCCGCCGGCCACGCTTGACGCTCCACGCGCGTGAGGAACGGCGGTCGCCGGCCAGGATGCCGCTCGGCAGTCCCGGCCCGTCGTCGGTCACCGAGACCCTGATCCCGGCCGCGCCGTTGCCGGCGGTGACCCGCACCCGTGAGCCACCGTGCTCGATCGCATTGGCGATCAGATTCCCGGTCGCCTGCGCGAGCCGCGCGGGATCGCCCAGGACATAAGCGCATCCGGGGCCAGACGAAAACTTGATGTCTACGTCACGTGCGACCGCCGCTGGGCGCCAGGCCTCGACCGAGTCGCGGACGACCTGTTGGAAGTCGACCTCGGTCACCGCCGTCACGGGCATGCCGCCATGGCGCTCGCGCGAGAGATCACCGAGCGCGAGCTCGGCGCGCCGGGTCTCGGCTCCGATCGCGCGCAGCTGACGCGCGCCCAGGCCGTCCTCGCGAACGCCGAGGTCGACCGCGAGCCGGATCGCGGTAAGCGGCCCGCGCAACTCGTGCTCGGCATGAGCCGCCGCGCGTCGGGTCCGGGCCAGCCGCCGGCCGGTGAGCACGGTGCCTCCGGTGGCCAGCGCGGCCAGTAGCCAGCCGACGAGCAACGCGGTCACGCCCCCACCGGCCCGTCGATCAGCCGATATCCCACTCCCCACACGTTGACGATCAACCCCGGGGCGCCCGCGTCTGCGAGCTTTCGGCGCAGGCGCGAGGCGTGGGAGTCGAGCGTCCGGGTGGGGACCAGATTCTGAAAGCCCCAGACCCCGCGCAACAGTTCCTCGCGCGTGAACACCCGGGCGGGTTCGACGGCCAGCGCGCGCAGGAGCGCGAACTCCTTCTTGGACAGGTTCAGGGCTTGACCCGCGAGCTCCACGCGCCGCGCCAGCGGATCGATGTCCAACGGGCCGACCTTCAAGCGGCCGGCGCCAGGGCGCAGCGCCGACCGCCGCAGGATCGCGGCGATCCGTCCGCGTAGTTCCGGATAGGAGAACGGCTTGACGAGATAGTCGTCACAGCCACGGTCAAAACCCCGGATCCGATCCAGCTCGCCCGAACGTCCGGTGAGCAGGATCATCGGCAGTCGCGGATCAATCCGGCTGACGGTCTCATCCGAGGTCCGAACCTCGCGGAGCACCTCGAGACCGTCGCGGTCGGGCAGGCCGAGATCGACAACGGCCAGATGCGGTGCCCGTGTCGCCATCAGGCGCAGCCCGGCCCGCGCGGTCTCGGCCTCGAGCGGTTCATAGCCGTCAGCCGAGAGGTTGTCGGCCAGGAACCGGCGCGTGGCGTCGTGGTCCTCTACGATCACCACGGTCGGGGGGTCGGGCTCCATGCCTTAAGGGAGTTCTCGGGGGCGCGAGAACCACCCCCTGCAACATCACGTTCAATCTCTCGGCGCGGAAGGATTCGCACATATGATCCCGACGCCTAATGTTCCGCCGCGGTAATTACAGCTCGGGCGACGACTTCGTCCTCGAGTACGGTGAGTTGCGCTTCACGTTCAACGAACGTGACTTCCGCGAACGCTGTGAGCAGGCGGCTCGCAGGCTCGGATTCCTGGATGACGCGGTCGCGGAGGACGAGGCCGAGGACCTGATCAATCTCGTCGTCAACGGCGAGGTCTCTGACCCCGCCTCGGCCCTCGGCGAGCACGTCAACGAGTGCTGGTCAGAGCTCGTCGGACCGTCGGACCGCTCGCTCGTGCACTGGCTGCGCCGGCTCATCTTCCGCGGCGCGTGGCTGGACCAGCGCGTCAAGGAGGGCGAGCTCGACATCTTGTTTAACGAAGGCCTGTCGGGTTTCGTCTACGTGCAGCCCGATCGCGGCGGGGAGCCAATCGAGCTCGCACCCGAGCCCAGCTGGGACCGAGTCGCCTACGTGCGGCGCTAGACGGTCGATTCCGCGACCGTTAGCCGGTGATCGCGGCCGAAGGCCGTGCCGCTACCCGCCGGCCCCCGGCAGCGTCGCCACCGGCTGCACCGCCGGGGCTGGGTTGTCGAGCAGCAGTCGCGGCAGCGTGACCAGTCGGTAGCCCCGGCGACGCAGGTCGCGGATGATGATCGGGAGCGCGGCCACGGTCTGCGAACGGTTGCCACCCGCGTCGTGCATGAGGATGATCGCCCCTGGACGGGCTCCCCGAACCGCCGAATCGACGATCGCCTCCACGCCGGGGGCCTGGTAGTCAGAGGTGTCGACTGTCCAGAGCACCATCAGCATCCGGTAGCGCTTGAGCAGCTTCAGCGTGGTCGCATTCCACAGACCGTAGGGTGGGCGGAAGAGCCTGGGGAACGGAGCGCCGAAGTCTGCGATCGCCGCCGTGTCCTGCCGCAGTTCGCTCTGCTGGTCGCGCTTCGACAGTCGTGACATCTGCGCGTGGGACTCGGTGTGGTCGCCGATCGGGTATCCGTGGGCGACGATCGCGCTGGTCGACGCGTGGAAGTAGTGCTCGGCTACGCCGACCTCGAAAAACGTGGCCGGTGCGTGCTGGCGGTCGAGCGCCGCCAGGATCGCCGGGGTGTACGGACCGGGGCCGTCATCGAAGGTCAGTGCGATCTCCCGGTGCTGAGACCCGGCGACCCGGACGTACGGGGTGTAGCTCAGCGTACGGTTGATCGCTGCGCTCTCCGCCGCACGCTCGGAGGAGCCGAACGAGTCCGCGCCGCCGCCGGCGAGTGTGCGGATCTGGGCGAAGTAACCGGTGCCGAGCGCCGACACATGCCTGGCCAGGGTCCCCCCCAAGCCGGCGCCGACGGCCAGGCCGACCAGCAGCGAGAGGGCGGCCAGCGCGGCGAGCGCGAACGCCCCGCGGCGGCCGCGGTATAGCTCAGCCTGGTTTCGTCCGCCGCCGAGGCGCGGACGGGTCAGGCCTCGCAAGCCCGACGGCGTCAGTCGATCATTTCCGCTCATGCTGCCCCGCTGCCATGATGGCGTGCGCGACCCGCGCGCGCATCCCACGCACGGCCGCGCCCGCGGCATAGCCGCCGCCCGGGCAGGATCGCCGGCGACGGGCGAGAACCAGCTACAGACCGCGGCCGCGGCCGAGAGTGCCATGGACCCGACCGTCTGGCTCATCATCCCCACCTACAACGAGGCCTCCAACCTGGAGCGCATCGTCCGTGCATCCCTGCCCGAGCTCGAGCGCGCCGCACCCGGCATCCACCGGATCCTTGTCGTGGACGACAACTCGCCGGACGGCACCGGCGCGATCGCCGACGCCCTCGCCGCCGAGCTTGAGACCGTCGCGGTCCTGCACCGGCCGGCCAAGAACGGCCTCGGCCAGGCGTACCTGGCCGGCTTTGCGCGTGCGCTGGACGGTGGCGCGCAGCGGCTGATCGAGATGGATGCCGACTTCTCCCATGACCCGCGCTACCTGCCGGCGCTGATCGGGGCCTCCCAGGAAGCTCAGCTCGTGCTGGGATCACGATACGTCGCGGGCGGCGGGGTGCGCGACTGGGGGCTGCTGCGCCAGCTCGTCAGCCGGGGCGGCGGCATCTACGCACGCCTGATCCTCGGCATCCACGTCCGTGACCTCACCGGCGGCTTTAAATGCATCCGCCGCGAGGTGCTGGAGGCGATCGATCTCCCGAGCGTCCGGGCCGAGGGCTACGTCTTTCAGATCGAGATCACCTACCGCGCGGTCCTCGCCGGGTTCACGGTGCGCGAGGTGCCGATCGTGTTCGCCGATCGGACCGCGGGCAAGAGCAAGATGTCCTCGCGGATCGCGCTTGAGGCGATGCTCATGGTCCCGACGCTCAAGCGTTCCGCTGCCGCCGCGATCGCGCGCGCAGGCGCAGGCGTCAAGTCACCATGAGCTCAGGGCCTGTGCCTAACGTAATCACAACATCGCCCAAACCGGACCCGGCTCGCGCGCGGGCATGCTGTCTGTGATGAGTATTCGCAGCCCCCTGGGCGCTACTTCCCACAGCGCCGCCGTGGAGCTGACCGGAGCATCCGGCCTCCGCACACGCGCGGCCAGCCGCGGATGGCAGGGGCCGACCGCGCTTGTCGGTCTCCTGGGCTTCGGGGGTCTGATCGCGATCGCCGCGGCCCACACCTCTCCGCTGTTGCCCGAGTCTGTCCGCCCGGCCCAGCCCGTCGGCCTCGCGGGCACATTCGATGCGCTGGGCCTCAACATCCACGCGGGCGGCGCGATGGCCGTGCTGATGCTCATGGCCGGCAGCTACGTGGCCGTGGTCCTCTGGTCGCGTCAGCTGTCGGGCCGCATGGTGCTTGGCGCGATCGCTGCCCTCTACGCGGTCATCCTGTTCGCGCCCCCGCTGATCTCCACGGACATCTTCAGCTATCAGGCGTACTCCCGCATGGGCGCGGTCTATGGGGTCAACCCCTACCTCAACGGCCCCCACGGCATCGCTTACGACCCGCTGGTTCAGTACGTCGGCGCCAAGTGGTCCTACGTCCCAAGCGTCTACGGGCCGATCTTCACCGCCCTGAGCTACATCCTGTCGCCGCTGAGCATCGTCGCCAGCGTCGTCGCCTACAAGTTCGTCGCCGCGCTGTCGGCGCTGGCGATCGTGGCCATGGTCTGGAACCTCGCCCGACGACGGGGCGTGGACCCGGTGCGGGCGGCGGCACTGGTCGGCCTGAACCCGCTGCTGGCCCTGTACGGCGTTGGCGGCGGTCACAACGATCTGCTGATGCTCGTGCCGGTCGTGGGCGCGATCTATGCCACCGAGCTCGGCCGCGAGCGGCTCAGCGGCAGCCTCGCGATCGTCGGCATGGGCATCAAGCTGACCGCCGGGCTGATCCTTCCCTTCGCGATCGCCGCCGGTGGCCCGCTGCGCGATCGCCGCCGCCGGCGTGAGCTGCTGACAGCGGCCGGGCTCGGCGGCGTGCTGCTGGCCGGGTTCGGCGTCGCGGTCTTCGGCCCCGGCGTGTTCAGCATGTTCGCCACCGTCCAGTACAGCCAGAGCAAGGGCGACTGGCACAGCCTGGCGGGCCTGATCGTCACCCTCGGCCTGCCCACCGTGGGGCACATCCTCGGTTACCTTTTCACAATCGCCTTCCTCGTCGTCACCGTGCGACTCCTACGACGGGTCTGGCGCGGCCAGATGGACTGGATCGACGGAGCGGCGTGGGCGACCTTGGCGATGCTGGTCACCGCGGCCTCGCTGCTGCCCTGGTACGTCGCCTGGTTGCTGCCGCTCGCGGCGCTCTCCACCGACCGGCGGCTGCTGCGTTGGACACTGGTCCTGACCTGCTTCGTGCAGTTCACCCAGCTGCCGGGCTACTTCCCCCACGGCGCCGCCCTGATCGGCTATTGAGTCCCGATCTAGGATGAGCAGCTGATGGAGAACTCCGCGCTCGCTCTCTCCGGTCCTCGAAGTCCTGAACTGGTCAGCGTCGTCGCTCCCGTATACAACGAGGAGGGAACGATCGGCGAGTTCCATGCGCGGGTGTGTGCCGCGCTCGACGGCCTCCCCTTCGAGCTCGTGCTTGTCGACGACGGCTCCAGCGACGGCTCGCCCCTGATGCTCGAGACGCTCGCGGCCAGCGACCCGCGCGTCCGCGTCATCCACCTCTCGCGCAACTTCGGCCACCAGACCGCGCTCACCGCCGGCCTGGATCACGCCAGTGGCGACGCCGTGGTGATGCTCGACGCCGACCTTCAGGATCCCCCCGAACTGATCACGACGATGCTCGAGCACTGGCGGGCCGGCTGTGATGTCGTCTACGCCGTTCGCGAGCAGCGCCTGGGCGAGTCACGCTTCAAGCTGACCACCGCACGGTGGTTCTACCGGCTGTTCGACAAGCTCGCCCAGGTCCCGCTGGAGCACAACTCCGGCGACTTTCGGCTGCTGGACCGCCGCGCCCTCGACGCGCTGCTCTCGATGCGTGAGCGCAACCGCTTCCTGCGCGGCATGACGGTGTGGGTGGGCTACACCCAGGCCGCGGTGCCCTACCAGCGAGACTCCCGCTACGCGGGAGAGACGAAGTACACGCTGTCCAAGATGCTGAAGTTCTCGCTGGACGCAATTTCGTCGTTCTCACACCGTCCGCTGCAGCTGGCCACGCTGTTCGGATTTCTCATCTCGACGCTCGCCTTCGTCGCGATCCCGATCGTTGTCGTGCTCCGGATCCTCGGGTCCTACCTGCCCGGGTTCAGCGCGCTGACGATCGTCGTACTGCTGCTCGGCGGGATCGAGCTGATCGCGATCGGGATCATCGGCGAGTACGTCGGGCGTATCTATGACGAGGTCAAGGGACGCCCGCTGTACCTGGTCCGGGCGCGACGCAACCTGACCGATCCCGACGCACGCGAGCCGAACAGCGGCCAGCGGGCCGAGCCGGGACTGCTCGGCAGGCCGCGCGATCGTGAGCTGTGATGGCCGTCCCGCTGTTTGACACCGCAACTGCGCTGGCGCCGTTGAGCGACGAGATCAACGGTGCGATCGCCGGGGTGCTGCAGTCCGGCCGATTCATCCTCGGGCCTGAGGTCGAGGGCTTTGAGCGTGAGCTGGCCGCCTACGTCGGCAGCAGCGAGGCGATCGGCGTCGGCAACGGGACCGATGCGCTGACGATCGCGCTGCAGGCGATGGGCGTAGGCCCCGGAGACGAGGTCGTCGTCCCCTCGTTCACGTTCTACGCCAGCGCGGAGGCGATCCCGCCCACGGGAGCTCGGCCGGTGTTCTGCGACGTTGACCCCGAGACCTTCTGCGTCACCCCCGAGACGGTGCGGGCCGCGCTGACCCCGCGAACCAAGGCGGTGATCGCCGTCCATCTGTTCGGCAATGTCGCGCCGGTCGCCGAGATCGAGGCGCTCGGAGTCCCCGTCCTCGAGGACGCGGCGCAGGCGCTGGGCTCGCGCTCACAGGCCGGCCGGCCCGGGGCGCTGGGAACCGCGGCCACCTTCAGCTTCTTTCCCTCCAAGAACCTCGGCGCCTTCGGAGACGGTGGGGCGATCACCACGTCAGATCCCGAGATCGCCGCGCGCGCTCGGGCGCTGCGGTTTCACGGCTCGCGCGACAAGCAGACGTTCGAGATGGTGGGCTACAACTCCCGGCTGGATGCGATCCAGGCGGCGATCCTGCGCGTCCAGCTGCCCTACCTCGACGGCTGGTCAGACGGCCGTCGCCGGGCCGCCGATGATTACGCGGACGCCGGCCTCGGCGAGCTCGTGCAGCTGCCGGTCGCCACCCCGGGCTCCGCGCCGGCCTGGCATCTCTACGTCGTGCGGACGCCCGATCCCGACAGCCTCGCCGCCGCACTCACCGCGCAGGGCATCGGGGCGCGCGTCTACTACCGAGTACCGACCCATCGGCAGGCCGGCATGCGCGACTACGCGCCCGCCTCGGCGCTGCCCGGCACCGACACCGCCGCGCGGTCGCACCTGGCGCTCCCGATCAGCCCGGTGCTCGGCGGGCCGCAGGTGGCCGAAGTCGTCGGGGCGACGCGCGCCCACGTCGCGGTCGGCGCGGTGCGGTAGAGAACCGCTCAGCCTCCGGCTGGGTTGGGGCCGAACATCGGATTGGTGCGTCCCTCGGCCTCCCGGGCCTCCCCGGCGGCCCGGCGCAGCGGGCGCACCTCGGCCCCGGGACCCATGTCTGCTGCCTCAAGCTCGGCGATGCGGCTCGACAGGCCCTTGATCGCGTCCGCGACGGGGTCGGGCAGATGAATCCAGTCGGCGTCGGGTCCCTCGGGGCGCCGCCCCTCGACCCGCACGGGGTGACCGGGGTTGCCGACCACCGTCGAGTTGGGCGGCACGTCGTGGATGACGACCGTGTTGGCACCGATCTTGGCTCCGTGGCCGATCGTGATCGGCCCCAGCAGCTTGGCCCCCGAGCCGATCGTGACGTTGTCCTGGACCG
>JALYZB010000247.1 GCA_030945945.1 Actinomycetota bacterium
CCCACCGCGTACCCATGACGTTTGCGACGCCGCTGCTCCTCGTCGCCCTGATCGTCATTCCGGCGCTCGGGGCGTGGTACCTGGCCGAGCAGCGCCGTCGCGTCCGCGCGGCCGCCGCCTTTGCCGCGCCTGCACTGACGCCGTCGGTGACACCGAACCGCCCCGGCTTCCGCCGTCACGCCCCGATGGTCATCCTCGCCGTCGCGCTGGCGGCGCTGATCGTCGGGGCCGCCCGGCCGCAGCGGACGGCCGCCGTGCCGGTCAAGAGCGCGGCGTTCATGCTCGCCAACGACGTCAGTAACTCGATGACGGCCACCGACGTTCAGCCGTCACGCCTGCAGGCGGCCAAGCGCGCCGCCTTGATGTTCGTCTCCGGGCTGCCCTCCGAAGCGCTCGTCGGCCAGATCTCGTTCGCCCGCCGGCCGGTGGTGCTGCAGTCACCGACGACCGACCACGCGCTGATTAGGTCGGCGATCCGCCAACTCGTCCCCGGTGGCGGCGGAACCGCGATCGGCGACTCGATCACGACCGCGGTCCGCACCCTGAGCGCTCTGCGCACGGCCCAGAACGCGCGGCCCCCGAGCGCGATCGTGCTGCTGTCCGACGGCGCCTCGAACGTTGGCGCCGGTCCGGTGCTCGCCGCCCGGCGGGCCCGGGCCGCCCACATCCCGATCTACACGATCGCGCTCGGCACCAGCCGGGGAGCGATCACCCACCAGAGCCACGGCTACACGATCACCAGTGCGGTCCCGGTCAGCATCACCGAGCTGCGCGCGATCGCGACCGCCTCGGGTGGACGGGCGTATACGGCCGCGGACGCGGCGAGCGCGAATGCGGTCTACCGCCAACTCGCGACCCGGCTCGGGCACAAGCACGTCAAGCGTGACCTGAACACCCTCTTCGCCGGCGGGGCGCTTGTCCTGCTGGTCAGCGCCACCGGCCTGTCGTTGGGCTGGTTCGGGCGCCTCATCTGACTGACAGCATGGAGAACGACATGACCGACCCCGGAGACACGACCCGCCGTCAGGGCGAGGCCCGCGAGGCGCTGCAGCGCGTGCTCAATGAGATCAAGCGCGTCATCGTCGGCCAGGACGCGATGCTCGAGCGCGTGCTCGTCAGCCTGCTCGCGGGCGGCCACGTCCTGCTCGAGGGGGTGCCCGGCCTGGCCAAGACGCTGACCGTCAAGACGCTGGCCCGGTCGCTGGCCGGCTCCTACGGGCGGATCCAGTTCACCCCGGACCTCGTACCCGCTGACCTGATCGGCACGCGCGTCTGGCGCCCGGACTCCGGCCGCTTTGACACCGAGCTCGGGCCGGTCTTTCACAACTTCCTGCTCGCAGACGAGATCAACCGTGCGCCGGCCAAGGTCCAGTCCGCGCTGCTGGAGGTCATGCAGGAGCATCAGGTGACGATTGGGGGCGCCACCTATCCCGTGCCCGAGCCGTTCATCGTGCTCGCCACCCAGAACCCGATCGAGTCCGAGGGCACCTATCCGCTGCCCGAGGCCCAGGTCGACCGCTTTCTGATGAAGATCCTCGTCGATTATCCGTCGGTTGGAGAGGAGGCCGCCGTCGTGGGACGCAGCCTCGCCGCGCCCGCCGAGATCTCCGACACCCTGTCGCTCGAGGACCTGCGCCGTCATTCGCAGACCGCGCGTGGCGTGCTGGTCGACCGCGATACGATCGCCTACGCGGTCGCGCTGGCTGACGCGACCCGGCACCCGGCCGAGCACGGGCTGGAGGAGCTCGCCGGGCTGATCGAGTTCGGGGCCAGCCCCCGCGGGCCGATCGGCCTCGTCCATGCTGGGCGGGCGCTCGCGCTGCTGCGCGGTCGGGGCCATGTCGAGGTGACCGACATCCGCGATCTCGCGGCCGACCTGCTGCGTCACCGCGTCGTGCTCTCCTATGACGCGCTCAGCGAGGGCGTGACCGTCGATCAGCTGCTTGCGCGGATCGTCGCCGCGGTGCCGCAGCCGGACACCGGCCGGCTGATGCGCGGCGATTCCGGCCGGGTGCGCGCCGAGGGTCTGCTCGGCGCATGACCGAAGCCGGCGCATGACTGACCCGGTGCTCGCGCCGCCGGCCGCCCGGCAGGGGCCCGGTCCGCTGTTGGCGCCGCTGGTCGACGCGCTCGACGTCGCCGTCAACCGGCTTGTCACCCGGACGCTCCCGGGTGATCGGCGCGCGGCCGGCGTCGGGCTCGGCACCGAGCTCGCGCAGATGCGTCCCTACGAGCTCGGTGACGATGTCCGCTACATCGACCCGGCAGCCAGCGCTCGGACCGGCACCCCGCATGTGCGTCTGCATGTCCCCGAGCGCGCGCTGACCACCTGGATCGTCCTCGACCTGTCTCCGTCGATGGCGTTCGGGACCGCGCAGCGCCTGAAGGCCGACGTCGCGGAGGGGACCGTGCTGGTGTTCGGGCACCTGGGCGTGCGACGCGCCGGCAGCGTCGGGCTGGTCACCTTCGGCGCCGGTCCGGCCCGGGTGCTGCCTCCGCGCGGATCCCGGCCCGGGATGGTGGCGCTGCGCCGGGAGCTTGAGGTGGGGGTCGCCCAGGACGGACACGAGGATCCCGACGCGCTGGCCGACGCACTGCGGCGAACCGGTCAGCTCGCCGGCCAGCCCGGGCTCGTCATCGTCATCTCCGATTTCCGCGACCAGCACGCATGGGAGCGCCCGATCGGCTCGCTGCGGATCCGGCATTCGGTGATCGCCGTCGAGATCGGTGACCCGCGCGAGCGCGACCTGCCCGCCGTCGGGCACCTGACACTGGTCGACCCCGAGACCGGCGCCCGCGTGCAGGTCAACGCCTCGCACCGGCGGGTGCGCGAGCGGTTTGCCGCGCTCGAGCGTGAACGCCGCGATCGCGTGACCGCCGAGCTGCGCCGCCTGCGGGTCCCGCACCTCACCGTCGGCACCGATCAGGACTGGCTCGTGGAGCTCGGACGGCAGCTGCGATGAGCTTCGGGGCACCCATCTGGCTGCTGACCCTCGCCGTGGTCCCGGCGGCCGTGGCCGCCTACCTGTACCGACGGGGGCGCGGGCATCGCTACGTGATCCGCTTCCCGGCGGCGGCGACGGTCCGCACCGCGATCGGTGCCGCGCCGCGGTGGCCCGCCCACATTCCCGCGGCCCTGCTGCTGACCGCCGCCGCGCTGCTGGCGATCGGGCTCGCACGCCCCCGAGTCACCCACCGCGTACCGACCAACTCCGCATCGCTGATGCTCGTCACCGATCATTCCGGCTCGATGGCGGCCGACGACGTCAGCCCGACCCGGCTGGCCGCCGCCGTCTCGGCCGCCAACGCGTTCATCGATCAGCTTCCGAGCAGCGTCCGGGTCGGCGCGATCGGCTTCTCCAGCTCGCCCGACGCGGTCCAGGGCCCGGCGCTGAATCACCGCGCGGCCCGCGCGGTCATCATCGGCCAGCAGGCCAGCGGCGGGACCGCCACCGGCACCGCGCTGCAGCTCGCGCTGCAGCTGCTGCGCGGCGCCGACCCTCACCACCCGCCGGC
>JALYZB010000277.1 GCA_030945945.1 Actinomycetota bacterium
CACGATCCACAGCGCACGCTGGCCCGCGGCTACGCGCTCGTATCCGACGGCGACGGCGCGCCGCTGGGCTCGGCGCACGCCGCCCGCGGCGCCGGGGCACTGTCGCTGCGCTTTCACGACGGCACCGTACCGGCCCAGGTCACACAGGAGCCATGAACGAGCCCGACGCCACCCCGTCCGCGGCGCCACCGGCCAGCTATGAGACCGCCGTGGCTCGCGTGGAGGAGATCATCCGCCGCCTGGATTCCGGGGACGCGGGCCTGCGCGAGACGCTGGCGCTCGTGCGCGAGGGCCGGGAGCTGGTCGAGTACTGCGCCGGCGAGCTGGAGGCGGTCAGCCAGGGCCTGCAGGAGCTCCGGCTTGATGAACTCGTCACCCGACTGGAGGGAGCGCCGCGCACCGATGAGCACGTTTGACCGCTTGGCCGAGCTGCCGTTGCAGGTGGACGGCTATGACCTCGAAGGGCTGCGCGCTGAGGTCTCCAGCGGCTTTGAGCGCCTGAGCACCGTCCTGCACCTGCGGGGTGCCGGCCTTCAGGGCCTCGGCGAGGATGTCGTCTACGACGCCGAGGACCACGTCGCCTGGCAGGCCGCAGGGGCCGTGCATGAGCTCGGCGGGAACACCACGCTGGGGGCGTTCTGCGAGCGTGTCGACGCCCTGGACCTCTTCCCGGTCTCCCCCCAGCGCGACGTCTCGCGCTTGTACCGGCGCTGGACGTTTCACTCCGCCGCGCTGGACCTCGCGCTGCGCCAGGCCGGGGCACCACTGCACGCGGTCCTGCGGCGCCCGGCCCGGCCGCTGACCTTCCTCGTTTCGCTGCGCCTCGGCGAGCCGCCGACGCTCGATCCCGTCAACCGCCGCCTGGCCCACTATCCGTCGCTGCGCTTCAAGCTCGACGCCACGAGCTCGTGGACGCCCGAGCTGATCCAAGCGCTGGTCGCCACCGACGCGGTGGACTCGATCGACTTCAAGGCCCATTACCGCGGCTCGATCGTTGACCAGGGGCCCGATGCCCTGCTTTACGAGCGGGTCGTGGCCGCCTTCCCCGACGCCTGGCTGGAGGACCCCGACGTCGAGGATCCCGGCACCTCCGCCGCGCTGGCCGCCGAGCACGATCGGATCACCTGGGATGCCCCGATCCACGCGATCGCCGACATCGAAGCGCTTCCCTTCGCCCCGCGGATGGTCAACCTCAAACCATCACGGCTCGGTGGCCTGCGCAAGCTCTGTGACGCCTATGACTACTGCGCTGAGCACGGCGTCGGCGCCTACGGCGGCGGCCAGTTCGAGCTCGGGCCCGGCCGCGGACAGGCCCAGTACCTCGCCTCGCTGTTTCACCCCGACACCCCCAACGACCTCTCGCCGGTCGGCTTTCACGATTCCAACCCCGTCGCGGGGCTGCCCACCAGCCCACTGGACGCCGTCCCGGACGCGGTCGGGTTTGGCTGGGGAGAGCCGGCGGCCGGCGACTGACGCCCGGGAGCCCTCAGGCGAGCGCGAGCAGGAGCTTTCCCTGCACGCGGCGCTCGGTCAGCCGCGCGAACGCCTCGCCGACCTGGTCCAGCGCCAGCACCTCGTCGATCCGGACCTGCAGCTCGCCGGCGGCGAGCGCGGCGAGCGCCGCCTGCAGACCGGTCCGGCGCTCGTCGGCGGTCAGCAGCATGCCGCCGTAGCCGAACAGCGTGATCATCTTGCGGTACAGCTGCTGGATGTTGAAGGCGACGTCGGGGCCGGCCGAGACGCCGTAGGAGACCAGGCGCCCCCGCGGCGCGATCGCGTCGATCACCGGCGCGATGAACGCACCGCCGAGCGGATCCAGGGCGACGGTCGGCGCAAACTCGTTCAGCGGCTGCGCCAGAGCCTCGGCGCCGCCGACCAGCACCCGCTGCGCGCCGTGGGCGCGGATCGGCGCTGCCTTGGCCTCGGCCCCAGTCTGGCCCCAGACGGTCGCGCCCGTAGCGGCGGCGAGCGAGACGCACATGCTGCCCACGCCGCCGCTGGCACCGAGCACCAGCACCCGGTCAGACGGGCCCACACCGGCCAGCGTGTGCACGCAGTGGTAGGCGGTCAGGCCGGCGATCCCCATCGCGGCGGCCGCGGCGGGCGCCACCCCCTCGGGCAGAGCGATCACCGCGTCGGCGGGAACGTTGGCGGCCTGCGCCCACAGCCCGTCGCGGGCCGACCCCAGACCGCCCCCGGCCACCAGCACCGGGGTCCCGTCCAGGGTTCCGGCGGCCTCGCCGCCCAGCGTGCGGGGCAGCGGCCCGTCGGGAGCGACCCGGCCCTCGGCCATGTAGCGGTCGACCGGATTGACGCCTGCGAACTCCAGCGCAACCCGGACCTCGCCGTCGGAGGGATCGGCCAGGTTGAGGGTCTCGACCGCGAGCGCGTCGCCGTGGCGGTGAAGCCGGGCGGCCCGGACGACGGTGCTCATCGTGCCCGGTGCGGAGAGATCGCGCTCATCTGCGCCCGGTTTAGCAGATCAGGGCAACGTCGGCCCACTGAACGGTCCCGTACAGTCCGGGAGCCCTTCGCCGCCCTCAAGCTCGGTGACACGGCGCCGCACCGCCGTCACCTCTGACCTCAGGAGACCCATTGCAAGAGAGACTCGCCATCGCGGGCGCCGGCACGATCGCGTGCGGCCTCGCCGCCACCGCTGCCGTCCGCGGAGACGTCGTCCTCTGGGCCCGCTCGGACGCATCTGCGCAACGGGCGCAGGCCCTGGTCGTCAAGCTGTGCGAGAAGCTCGGCTCGCCCGACGCTGCGGAGCGCGTGACGGTATCGACCGACCAGGCCGCGCTGCACGGCGAGACCTTCATCGTCGAAGCGGTCGTCGAGGATCCCGAGCACAAGGCCGCCGTGCTCTCCGAGTTGGGCGCCGCCAGCGACCCGGAGGCGATCCTCGCCACGACCACGTCGTCGCTGTCGATCTCCGACCTCGCGGTCGCCAGCGGCCGGCCCGAGCGCTTTTTTGGCCTGCACGTGTTCAACCCGGTCACGCGGATGGCGCTGATCGAGCTGGTCTTTCCCGCCTCGGCCACCGAGAAGGTCCGCGAACGGGCGCGCGCGCTGTGCGCGGAGCTGGGCAAAACCGCGATCGAGGTTCCGGACACGCCCGGGTTCGTTGTCAACCGGCTCCTTTTCCCGTACCTGTTTGACGCCGTCAGCTTCATGACCGAGAACGACGTGCCGGCCGCCGATGTGGACAAGTGCATGACGCTCGGCGCCGGGGTTCCGATGGGCCCGATCGCGCTGCTGGACTTCGTCGGGCTCGACGTCGCCCAGGCGATCGGAGAGACGATCGGTGCCGACGTGCCGAGCCGACTGCGCGACCTGGTCGCCGACGGCGCCCTCGGTCGCAAGGCCGGCCGCGGCTTTTACAAGTACGACTGATGGCAACGCTTAAGTACCAGCGAGCAACTATTTAGGACGCGTTCATATCGCGGGCCGATTATTACGTGTGCGACGTACCTCATAGAAGCACCTCCTCCCCAGAAGCACGAGACCGGCCCGTCCCCAGCGGGCCGGTTCTCTTTAACCCCGAGTCCTTCGGTCGCGGGCGGCCCCACTACGGGCGAAGCCGGCCCATGGGCCGGCTTCGGTCTCTCCCCTCTCAACCGCCGGAGAGTGTCCGGCGACAGCGCTGCCAACAATGTAACAAATGCCGCAAGGGTGTGCGCGCGATCACTCCCAGGACGTCCGAGCGCTGACCGCCGAGTGGCGCTTCAGGAACTCCGCTCGGACTCGGCCGGAGCGGTTTCGGCGTGCACCTTGTGGCGGCGGATCCGGACCGCCTCGATCCGGTTCTGGCGTACGGACTCGACGCGGATCGAGTATCCATCGGCGCTGACCTGATCCCCGCGCTTGGGCAGGCGGCCCAGCTCGGCGAACACAAAGCCTCCGACCGAGTTGTATGCGTCGGTGTCGACGTGCAGCTCCAGGCCGTAGTCCGGCAGATCGGTCACTGCGACGTGACCGCGCACGAACCAGTCTCCGCTGGCCAGCCGCCGGACCGCACCGCGCGCGGGGTCGGTCTCGTCATCGATCTCGCCGACGACCTCCTCGATGATGTCCTCGGTGGTGACGATGCCCGCGGTGCGCCCGTACTCGTCGATCACGATCGCCAGCTCGGTCCGCTCGCGCTGCAGGTCGGCGAGCAGATCGTCCAGCGGCTTGGTCTCCGGAACGATCGGCGCCTGGCGCACGAGCTTGGCGAAGTGGGCCTCGTAGCCATCGGCCATCATCAGCTTGACCAGCTGGTTGACGTGGACGATCCCCTTGACCCGGTCCTGGTTGTCGTCCTCGGTCACCACCAGCCGGGAGTGGCCGGTGGACACGCAGCGGCGCAGCGCGTCCTGGACGGTCTCCGACAGATCGACGGTCACCACCGCCGGGATCGGGGTCATCACCTGGCGGGCCTCCTGCTCGTGCAGGTGAAAGACCCCGGTGAGCATGTTCGCCTCGCCGA
>JALYZB010000279.1 GCA_030945945.1 Actinomycetota bacterium
GACGATCATGGAGGTTGACGGGAAGGTCTACGCGCCGTATCGGCTCGGCCAGACGACGGCGGGGACGCCGACGATCGTCTCACGACAGGTGATGGACTTCTTCGCGAGGCTTGATCCGTGGCGGAAGAACTTCGAGGCCCGGCTCGCCTCCGCCTTGAACATCGACGGCCTCAGCCAGCGCCAGCTGCAGTATTGGACGCCGCACGTGGACACCACTGTGCCCGGTTTCGAGGAATGGGCAGGTTTCGCTGCAAGTGACTACGACTCCGTGTTCGTGCGGGTCGCACGCTTGGTCTGACGAGACCGGCCGCCTGCGTAGACACCGGGTCGCGATCGCATTCCTGATTTGCCGTCCATGACGGCGACGATGCCCCTGGCGACAAGCGCATGACGAGCGCCGACGCCGGCGGACGAGCGCTCCGCCACGGAAGCGAACGCGGAACCTGCCACGCCGGACAATTGGATTCGCGTGAATCCGACCACGAGGCCGGCTTAAGGACAACACCCGCCAGATGTGCGGGCTTGGTGATCGCTTTGATCGGCGGAGTTGAGACCGCCGACGAGCGCTTTGTCACCGGATCCTGAATCGCGGCCGGCCGCGGGCAAGCGCTTGGCCGAGATGCGATGGCGCCGTCACCAGTAAGGCTCGGCGGCCCGCGCGCCCGTTTACACGATGGGATCCACGCAGTAGCGATCGCGCTTCCCTAGCGATGGCGGACCGCGGATCAGCCCAACACGACTTGCAGAGGCAGCGGTTGCCCCGGCGGGTGCTTTGGATCCTCCCTCCGTTCCTCCTCCGGGACCTGACGCCGAGAGCAGACGCCACTCGTGTGAGGCAGAGAATGGCTGGTCCCGGGGCCCGCACGGGATCTAATCGACGCAGATCTCACGCTGGTCGGAATCGGCCGTCCGAGCCCCCCGGGTCATGATCACCGCCAGGGCAAAATTTAGGAGCAGGATGTAGAGCGGGAAGGCGATGTGCGCCGCGTCGATGCGCCGGGCCGCGAGCAGGGCGATGGTGCCGTTCACGATTCCGCCGACGAAGATGACTCCGGATTCGCTAGCCGGGCTGATCAGCGCCTTACGGACCGTGGGTAACGCGGCCAGTCCATCGGCGACGATGGCCGCAGCGAGGGCCACGTCGCTGTTGCTGGTGACGATCCAGGCCACCGTCCCGAGGATCGACAGCCCTCCGCACAAGTAGTCAAACCTTCCAATGCGCCACGACCCGTGTGGGTTCACGAACGACGCGACGAGCACGAGCAGCGGGTTGAAGCCGACGCTGAAGGTCATCAGCGAACCGAGCCCGACATGGTCCTTGAGCTCGGCTGCGAAGGCCAGCATGGGCGCCAGTCCCCACAACAGCCAGGTGACCCGGTTGGGCTGAGTGCGTCCGTTCAGCGTGTCGCGGATGTAGACAAGGACCGTTCCGAAGCTGAACAGCGCCCCGAGGATGACGAACCGCTGATCGATCACCGCCGCGCGATCCGCTCGCGAAAGCCTGCCGCGCTCATCTCCACCGTGAGCGCACGGTGCTCAGACACCCACCGGATGCCAAGCCGTCCGACGCTCGGTCATGGCCTCTAGGCGGCCCAGCGCACCATCCGCGATGCCACCGTCGTGGCCAGGAATCCGAAGAACGCGCTTGACGGTGTCGGCAGCTAGAAGATCGATCTGTGCACGCAGCTCGGACAGGCCGGTGGCATCGACGATCGCATTGACGTCGCGATGGCCGCAGAGATGCTCCAGCAGCTCGCCTCGCTCACCGCTGAGCAGGTTGACCACGCCTCGGGGGACATCGGAGATCCCAGCGACCTCACCGAAGTCCAGCGAACGCAGCGGCCAGCGCTCAGATACGAGCGCCACCGCCACGTTGCCGGCCGCCAGCACAGCGGCGATCTCCCAGACAAGCCCAAGCAGGTCAGGAGCATCGGGGGCGAGGATCGCGACCACTCCGGTCGGCTCGACCGTTGTCACCGAGTGGTACGGAGCGACCACCTGGTTGACCGAGCCCAGGAGCGCTCCCAGCTTGTCCGTCCATCCCGCGCAGTGCACCAGCACATCGACGGCGGCACCCAGCTCAGCGCGAGCCTGGGCTTCGCTGACGCTCTGCTGCACGACCGCCACCCGGGCGAGCTCCGGCGCCCGAGACTCAAGGGCTTCGGCGAGGCGGTAGAGGATCTGGCCGCGGTTGTAAGCGGTGCGCGCGCTCCACCCGGCGGATGACTCTCGGGCAGCTTTGACCGCGTCGCGAACATCCTTTCGCGACGCCCGGGGAACATTGGCCACGAGGGCGCCTGTGTGGTCGACGGCGGCCCGGTGGCGGCCCGACTCCGAGCGCGCTAACGAGCCGTCCAGGTACAGCTTGTAGGTCTTGGCGACCAAGCGGCGACTGCTCATCCGAGGCGCAGGTACGGGATCAGGCCGGCCATCCCGCCCTCCCGGCCAAATCCGCTCTCCTTAAAGCCCCCGAAGGCGGCCGTCGGATCAAAGCGGTTGTAGGTGTTCTGCCAGACCACGCCGGCCTGCAGCCCGCCCGCGACCGCGAAGGCGCGCGATCCCTTGTCGGTCCACACGCCGGCCGCCAGACCATAAGCGGAGTTGTTGGCCTTTTCGACCGCCTCGGCTTCGGTGCGAAAGGTCAGGATGGATAGCACGGGACCGAAGATCTCCTCGGTAGCCACGCGGTACGCGGGGGCTACGTCAGTGAACACGGTGGGCGCGAACCAGTAGCCGCGCTCGGGCAGCGCGCAGGTCAGCGAACGGCGGGTGGCGCCTTCGCGCTCGCCCGCCTGCACGAGGCCCTCGATGCGGCTCAGTTGCTCGGCTGAGTTGATCGCGCCTACGTCGGTGTTCTTATCCATCGGGTCGCCGACCCGCAGCTGCTGCATCCGGTGCCAGAGTCGATCGGTCACCTCGCTGGCCACACTCTCTTGGACCAGCAAGCGCGATCCCGCGCAGCACACGTGACCTTGATTAAAGAAGATCCCGTTCACGATTCCCTCAACTGCCTGGTCGAGCGCGGCATCCTCGAACACAAGGTTGGCGGACTTGCCTCCCAATTCCAGGGTCAGGCCGACCTCGGTGCCGGCCAGGGCGCGCTGGATGTCCTTACCAACGGCCGTTGACCCTGTGAACGCGACCTTGTCGACCCCCTCGGCACGGACGAGCGCCGCGCCGGTGGCGCCGTCGCCGGGAAGAATCGAAACCACGCCCGGAGGGATGTCGGCTTCCTGCAGGATCTCGGCCAGCAGCAGCGCCGTGAGCGGCGTCGTCTCGGCGGGCTTGAGGACGGCAACGTTCCCGCACGCCAGAGCCGGACCAAGCTTCCAAGCCGCCATCAGCAGCGGGAAGTTCCAGGGCACAATCTGGACGACCACCCCGCGCGGCGCCCAGCTGCGACCGTGCACCGCGTGCCCCAACTTGTCGGCCCAGCCGGCGTAGTAGAAGAAGTGAGCGGCGGCAAGCGGAATGTCCACATCTCGGGATTCCCGGATCGGCTTGCACCATCGAGGGTCTCGACGACGGCCAGCTCGCGGGCTCGTTCCTGGATCAGCCGCGCGATGCGGAACAGCACCTTGCCGCGCTCAAGGCCGGGCGTCGCCGCCCAGCCCGGTGCCGCTGCCCGAGCGGCCGCGATCGCGCAGTCGACGTCGCGAGGGCCCGCCCACGAGACATCGGCCAGTGCCTCCTCAGTGGCCGGGTTGATAGTCGCCTGCCGCGTTCCATCCAGCGGAGGCTGCCACGCACCCGCGATGAACAGGTCGTAGCTGCCGGCCAGCCGCGCGCTGTCGCGCGACTCGGGCGCAGGTGCGTACTCCCAGCGCAGGCGCTCCCGCGGCGGGGCGGTGATGTGATCAGAAGCTGATGTGGAGACGGTCAAGGTCGGCTCACTCCCGAGAGAAGTCCTCGTCACGGCCGTAGTGCCCGTGCTCGAGCTTGGCGTATTGACGGAGCAGGTCGTTCAGGAGCGATGACGCCCCGACGCGAAACCGCGCCGGGGTCAGCCACTCCTCTCCGAGGACCTCGTTGACCATGACCAACAGGGCAAGCGCCTGCTTGGTCGTGGAAATGCCGCCGGCGGCTTTGACGCCGACGGCTCGCCCCCTGGCCCAATAGTGATCTCTGACCGTCTCGAGCATCACCAGCACGTCGGTCGGCGTGGCGCCGCCCCCGGCCTTGCCGGTGGACGTCTTGATCATGTCGGCCCCGCCCGCGATGGCGAGCAGGGAGGCATGGCGCACATGGTCCAGAGACCCGAGCTCGGCCGTTTCCAGGATCACCTTGAGCTGCGCACCGCCGCAGGTTTCCTTCACCGCGACCACCTCGGCCGCGACGCGGTAATCGTCGCCGGCCAGATACGCCTCACGTGAGATCACCATGTCGATCTCGGTCGCCCCGGCAGCCACGGCCGCTCTGACCTCGGCCAGCTTGGTCGCCAACGGAATTTGTCCGGAGGGAAAGCCGGTGGCCACCGAGGCGACGGCCACCCCGGTGCCGTCTAACGCTCGCGCCGCCGTGGCCACCAGCGACGGGTAGACGCACACGGCCGCGCAGCAGGGCAGGGCGGCGTGCCGAGGATCGGGCGCGGCCGCCTTTGCGCACAGCTGGCGAACCTTGCCAGGCGTGTCGGCGCCCTCCAGCGTGGTCAGATCAACCATCGAGACGAGCAGACCGATGCCCTGGGCCTTGGTCTGCGCCTTAATCGAACGTCCCCCCAACACACGAGCGCGCTCCTGCGCCCCGACCCGGTCCACGCGCACGGTCCGCCGGTTGGGCAGCGCGCTGAGGCCGGCCGCACCGGCGAGGGCTTCGGAATCCCGGCGAGACACGGCTGATGTGCGCGGCGACGTCATACCGAATCGAGCTCCGACCGAGCCGACGCGACCTGGCCCGCGGCCACGCGCTCGACGTCGGCTCGAGTTGGAAACGAGCTCTGGGTTCCCGAGGAGGCCGTGCTCAGGGCCCCGCAGATGTTGCCGATCTCGATCGCGGCCACGACGTCCATCCGGCAGCTCAGCGCGTGAGCCAGCCCGCCCACAAAGGCATCGCCGGCTCCGGTCGTGTCCTTGACCCGCACCGAGGGTGGCCGGCGTCTGATCACCTCGCCGTCGACGACCACAGCGGCTCCCTGGGCCCCGAGGGTCACGATCACCCCGCAGCCCCAGGACTCGCTGGCGGCGACCAGCTCGTGGTCGCTGGGCTTGGCTCCCCACATGAGCTCGAACTCGTGTTCGTTGGGCACCACCCAGTCGGTGCTCTCGAACAGCCTGGTGGCCGACCGGGTCGGGAGCGCGGGCGCGGGATTGAGGATCGTGATGGCGCCCATCTCGCTGCCGATCTTCAGGGCCTCGGCAATCGACTCCTCGGGGATCTCGCACTGACACACGACACAGTCGGCGTGCTTGATCTGGCCCAGCTCGAGCGCCACTGCGTTCGCAGTGAAGTCGTCGTTGGCTCCTGGAACGACGATGATCCGGTTCGAGCCGTCACTCTGCACCCAGATCGGCGCGACCCCGGTCGTCGCGCCGTCGATCCGCCGGACCATCGAGGTTTCGATGCCCTGCGCCCGCAGGCTGTCGACGCTGAGGTCGCCAAACACGTCGTCACCGACCCTGGCCACGAGGGTCACATCGGACCCGAGCCGATGGGCGAGCACGGCCTGGTTGGCACCCTTGCCCCCAAATCCCATCTGAAAGCTCGATCCGCGCAGGGTCTGCCCCGCTTGGGGAAGCGGGTCCGCGTAGGTGACCAGGTCGACCATGATCGAGCCCACGACCACGATCTGGGCTGGGGTACCGGTCGAGATCATTCCCCGACCTGCGCGCTGTCGTGGCCGCCCAGCCAGCTCAGGAGCGCGTGCCAGAAGGGCCCGTAGCCCTCCCAGGCCATGAACTCGGGGCTGCCCCAGTGCGGCGAGCAGTCTGACGCGAAGGCCGCGGTGCGTCCGCGTCCCTCCCCCCCGACCACCAGCAGCGGGTCATCGCCGATGCGCAACAGGACCTCACCGCCGTCGGCCACGAGACGGTTGTAGCCGAGGAAATGAGGCCAATCAGCCCGTTCGCCGCGCGCCGGATGAGGCGCAGCGCCGAGCGTTGGGGTCACTCCCTGGGGAGCCTCGCAGCGATCGTCGTAGCCGAGCATCCGCACGGGCAGGATGCGCTCGACCTCGGTGCCGTGAAAACGCGCCTTGCCCTCGAAGCCCGAGAAGGACATGTAGCCGCCCACCATCAGAAAGCCCCCGCCCTCGGCCACATACCGCGCGATCTCGGCCAGCCGGTCGGGTCGCCGTTGTCCTCTGATCAGGGTGTCAGGATGAAGCTGCAACGTGTCGGCGCTGACATCGCTGAGCACGACGACGTCAAATTCCTCGAGCGCCTCCGCGTTCCAGGGAACGTCGTCAGTGGCTCGGTGGTTGGGAATATGCTGCACTGTCCAGCCCCGGTCGGTGAGGGCGCGCGCCCACTCCACGTGCCCCTCCTCATACGTGCCGGTGGTGTAGGAGCTGAAGCCCTTTTGATGAACACCCAGGGACAACCACGTCTCACCTACGAGCAGGATGCGCCCGCCGCCTTGACTACTCATCGCCTTCTCCTCCTTGCCCGCACGTCAGAGTGTGACGCGGGGATCCACGACCGCTTGGCCGATGTCCACGAGAATGTTCACGATCACGTACGTCGCGCCCAACACCAGGGTCACCCCGGTGATGGCCGGCAGATCGCCGGCCCCGATCGACTGGTCCAGGTAGAGGCCGATTCCCGGCCACGCGAAGATCGTCTCCACCACGACAACGCCTCCGAGCAGCAGTCCGAACTGCAGACCGGTCATGGTCAGCGGCGCTGACATTGCGTTGCGCAGCGCGTGTCGCCGAAGAACCACGGCCGGGGCAAGGCCCTTGGCGCGAGCCGTCCTGATGTAATCCGCGTCATAGACCTCCAGCAACGAGGAGCGCAGCACGCGCCCGATGGCCACGGCGGGGAGCAGGGCCAGCGAGGTGGCCGGCAGCACCAGGTACTGCAGACTGCCGATGCTGACCCCCGGCGTACCGGCCAGCAGTCCGTCGATAAGCAGGAACCCGGTTGGCCCCGACGGGGCGTTGAGGGCTCCGGTCTGGCCCGAGGCGGGCAGCCAGCCCAGCTTCAGGTAGAAGATGTAGATCAGGCCAAACCCGAGCAGGAAGGTCGGGGCCGACGCGCCGGAGACGAACAGCGTCCGGAGCAAACCGGCGCCTCGAGCCGTCGTCGCCGCCGCGATACCGAGCAGCCCTCCGCCTAGCACAGCGAGGAACATCGTCACGATGGCCAGCTCGATCGTTGCTGGGAGGTACTGCCCGATGTCGGTCATTACCGGTTGGCTGGTACGAATCGACTGGCCCAGGTTGCCGCCGAGGGCACCTTTCAGGTAAGTGAAGTACTGATCGGTCAAAGGACGATCCAAGCCGAGGGCATGTCGCTCCAGCGCGACCACGGCCGGCGACGCGTTGGCGCCCACCCGAGCTCGGACAGGATCGCCCGGGACCACTGATTGCAGCAGAAATACGATCGTGACCAGCACGACTAGCACGGCGACGGCACCGGCGGCTCGGCTGACGAGAAAGCGGGCCATGCTAACCCCGACCCAGAGCCCCGAGATCGAGCGTCCAGGGGTAGGCTGGCACGTGCTGGATGCTTGTCAGGTCAGTGCGGGTGACCATCACATCCTGGACCTGGGCAATCGGCACCTCACCGGCGTCCGTGGTCCCCAGTACCCCGGCCTGGGCGTAGCTCTTGGCCGACTGGGCGACGTTGGGGCTTCTTAGCCCGGCGTCGATCAGCGAATCGACCTGATGATTGGAGTAATTGAAGAAGTTCAGGCCTCCGGAGCTGTGCCACACGATCCGGGCCCAGGCGTCGGGCGCAGCCGCATCCGGCGTAGGCGTGGAGATGTAGATGCTGGCCGCCTGCTTGGGGTTGTTGCGATAGCCGAAGACAGTGGCCAGCTGGACCTGCTGCTCGACCACCGTGACTCCGACCTGGGCCAGGCTCTGGCGCATGAAGTCGGCAAATCGCCGCTCCACGCCGCTGGAGTCCGGAGTGAAGACGACGGTCAGCTTGAGGCCCTTGGGTAGCGCCGCCTTTATCTGGGCCAGGTTGTCGGGGTGGGTCACCACGCCCGTGCCCGCCGGCAGCAGTGGTTGCGGGAACGGAGTCGTCATGACACCGGCCGTGTTGTTGAACACATTGCTGACCAGCGTCGGAACGTTGAGCGCGTCGACCACGGCCCGCCGAACAGCGGCGCTGCCCAGGCCGGGAGCGGCCTGATTGATGGCCAGGGTCACCGTGTCGAGCGAGGAGAACTTGTGCACCGCGATGCCATTGGTACCGGTCAGCGTGCCCAGGCTCGAGACCGGAACTCCGTGCAGGATGGCGTCCAGGCCGCCGCGCTGGAGCTCCAGCAGCTGTGTCGACACGTCGGGCTGGATCGAGATGCGCACCTGATCGAAGTAGGGCTTGCTCCCCCAGTAGTGCGGGTTGCGGGTCATCACGTAGCCGGTGCCCTGCTGGAACCTGGTCAGCACGAAGGGACCGGTGCCGGCGGCGTGGGTCTTGAGGAACTGCTTGGCGCTGTCGGCCTTGTGGGACGCCAGCACCGCCGGGTTGATCACCTTCGGGCCCCAGAGCGACGCCATCAGGTTCAGGAAGTCAGACACCGGACGCTTCAGATGCACGACGAAGACGCTGGGGCTGGGGGTCGAGTAGCTGCGCACATCGGCCAGCATGTAGGCGGGCCCCTGATTGACCACGACCCGCCGCTTGAAGCTCGTCTCCACGGCGGCGCTGGTGACCGGCGTCCCGTCGCTGAAGCTGGCGCCGCGCAAGTGGAAGGTGTAGGTCAACCCGTCGGGCGAGGCCGACCAGCTCTGGGCCAGGGAACCCTGCAGCGTGGTCGTGCCGGGGGCGTAGCGCAGCAGCCCGTCATACACCGATTGCGTGACCGCTCCGCCCTCGATGTCGTAGAAGACGTCAGGGTCGACCGTCGCCATGTCAGCGTAAAAGGCCAGGTGCAGGACATGCTGCTGACCGGATGCCACAGCCGTTGCGCTCTTGGTCGCACCTCCGCAGCCCCCGAGGGCCACGATCGCGGCGACGGCGACCGTTGCGATGAATGTCCGATGCAGTGTCATTTCGTTGCTCCCAACTGTTATGGACGACGTTGGATGAGGTCACGGACCCCGTCCCCGGCGAGATTGGCCGCGAACGCGATGAGGAATACGGCGACCCCCGGGGCGAGGGGAAGCAGCGGATGCCCGACGAGGTAGTCAGCG
>JALYZB010000280.1 GCA_030945945.1 Actinomycetota bacterium
GGCCGGGCTCGGGCCGCTGCACGCCGAGCGCCAGCGCGCCCGCGGCGGCGTCGACGCGCCGGTCGACCCGCTCAGCTTTGTGGAGACCTCGTCCTACGGCACCCGCGCCGTCGACGCCGTGCTGCGGGTACTCGGCGTGGACGTCATCTGCCACGGCTCAGACCGGCCCTACGCCGAGCCCGTCGCGCTCGACCTCGACTCGGCCGCGCGCCACGCGCTCACTTACGCCAACCCCGCGCGCCTGCTGGCGCGCTCCATACAGGAGGTACCAACTTGACCTCACTGCTCGCTCATCCAGAGCCCGCCACCGTCCACGGCCTGCGAAAACTGGTCAGTGACCGGATCCTGACCCGCCGCGAGCTGGAGGCGCTGGTCGCCGCGGTCAGCGCCCACCCAGAGCTGTGGGAGCCGCGGATCGACCGCCGCTCTGGCCAGCGGATGTATGCGTCACTGCATCGTGATGCCCACGTCGACGTGTGGGCCATCTTCTGGCGCCCCGGCAACGACACGGGCTGGCATGACCACGACATCTCCAGCGGAGCGGTGCACGTGGTGCAGGGTGCGCTGACCAACTGCGGGCTGCGCGTCGGCGCCCTCGACCACCGTCGCACCCATCGGGCCGGGGAGAGCTTCTCGTTCGATCCCACTCAGATCCACCGGCTGATCTGTGAGACCGACACCGCGATCTCGATCCACGCCTACTCGGCCCCCCTTTGGCGGCTCGGGCAGTACACCGTCGACGCCGACGGGGCGTTGCGGCGGCTGTCGGTCTCCTACGCCGACGAGCTGCGGCCGCTGGGGTTGTTCGCAGCATGAGCGCCGACACCGGGCCAACGGTCGCGCCCGCTGATGCCATCGCCTGCGGGCTCCGCGACAGCCGGATCGCTGCCGCTGGCAACACGACGTCACTGAGCAGGAGCTGGCTCGCGCGGAGGGCTCCCTGTCGGTTGCCCCTCGCGGTCTGCACCGGCGTGGCCGCGTGTACCGTTGGCGTGACTGCGAAGGGTCAGCAGGCTGACCAGGGTCACCACCCTGTCGCGCGTTCCCGTACCGGGGACACTACGCGCCAGCGTCGCTCCCGTCACAGCGGCGCGTCGCCCAGGGCGGAGCTGCGGGCCCGAAGTGAATCGGGCAGACTCGTGGCGTGTTCACGTTTGCGCTCGGGCATGGCCGGCAGCTGGGGTTGTTGGAGGAGGTCGACGCCGAGGAGCTGCGCGAGGTTGTAGTTGCCAACCGCGAGTTGCTCGCGCGATGGATGCCGTGGGCTGGCAATCAGACGCTCGGCGGGACCTGGGCGTCATTCGGTCAAGCCGCCAACAGCTGGCTGACGCCAAGGGGTCGACGCTGCGATTGTCGGCGGCACCGCGATCGTCGGGGTCATCGGGTTTGGCCGCATTGATTCTGAGAACCGATCGGCGAGCCTTGGCTACTGGCTGGCTGAAGGTGCGCAGGGTCGCGGGGTGGCAGGACTCGAACCTGCGCGCGACGGATTATGAGTGACACAGATCCTGTCACGCACGCAGTGTTTCCGGGCTGTACGGCCGCCTCAGTTGCCCTCAATTACGCTTCGTTCTCGGCAGTTCGCGACACGGTTCGCGACACGTCTGGCGAGCAAGTCTACGACGCGGAATAGGACGCCTACAGATCCGCTCGTCGATCGCCGATTGTCGATTGCCACCGCACTTAGTCGACTCAGCACTCGCAACTACGCCGAGGTCAAGACGGTGAGCGGGCAATTGGCGGGCGCTAACGCGCCTCGCCCTAGGTGCAAACGAATCGACGGAGCCTGCGCCGAGAAACCGATATTCTACAGAGTCCGTGAGGGCTCTACGGAGAAGATGAGGCTCACGTGTCGGCCTTGACCCCGCACCGACGACAGGCGTAGGCTCGCCCGTACGAAGCACAACGGATCGGGGATCAATATGTCCGGCAGTTCCACAACCCGGGGCGACGGCGCGCCCACCACGAGCACGGGGCCTGGAGATCTCGCTGACGCCTCAAGGCGACTGCTCGAGGAGACCTTCAATGAGGGCAACCTCGAGTTGATAGACCGGTTTGTCGCGCCGGCTGCGCTCAACCACGACCCTGCCCGTCCGGCCAACATGCGTCAGCAACGCGGTCCTCAAGCGTTCAAGAGCACGGTCGAGATGTACCGTGCGGCCTTTCCGGATGTCCGAATGACAGTTGACGACGTGATCGCTGCTGGCGACAAGGTCGTGGTGCGTTGGCACAGCGAGGGCACGCACCGGAATGAACTCGAGGGCCTCGCGGCCACCGGCGCGCGAGTCTCGGTGACCGGGATCGGGATTGACCTCTGGAAGGATGGAAAGGTGATCGAGGCCTGGACCGAATGGGACAACCTCGGGCTCGCCCGCCAGCTGGGTGCTGCTCCGCCTGAAGGTAGTGTTGGCGAGAAGATCGGAATGGGCGCGCAGCGTCTGATGGCGCGTCGCATGCGCAAGAAGAACGCCGGCTAGTTGGATCGGGGCCCAGGCAGACCCTCCCCCCGCTCCGTGAGCGCCGCAACCTCATCGACGGCGAGCAGGTTCACGGTCCTCAGCCTTTCGGTCCACAACTCTGGGAGCCACGGGCCCGGGCGTTGACGCCTCGCGGGCCCACTCCTATGCCCTCCCGTCTACGGCCGCGCGCGGCGGACCGCAAGGTCCGAGAGCCTGGCAGGGGTACGGCATTCGACGGCGAAACACGCGTCATTCGGCACCCGCGGGGCTGGCTGAGGAATCGCGTTGAGCACGAGAAGCTTCGATACGCAACGCGGACGAAAGCGAGAAAGATCGCCGTCTGCCACGAGGCTTTCGGGCGCCCCGCCCATGCTCATCTGGACGGCGCTTCTCGCGTTCTGTCTCCTGTGCTGGGGCGTCGTCGTTGCTCTGGTATTCGCCTAGCCGGTGGCTATCCACTGCTCGTCGCGACCTCGTCGGGGTCCAACGCCCGCGGCTGAGGCCGAACGCTGAACTGACCCGAAAATCACCAAGCAGCGTTCCTGACCGTTGGCTCGCACCAACCCACGACTGGAGAAGAGAAACATGACCGTCGCGGTTTTGCAGGAATGGAAGAACGCAGCTCCCGGCACGAGCAACTATGACGCCATGGGGGCGAAATTGGACGTGGCTAGCAACCCGCCTGAAGGCCCGATCACGCACACCGCCGGCCGGGACTCCAACGGCGCCTGGCGCATCTTCAGCATCTGGGACTCCCGCGAGCACGCGCAACGCTTCCAAGAGGAGCGGCTGAACCCCCTCGTGCAGGAGATGATGCAGCAGCGGGGCGATACCATGTCGCCACCGGAGACGACCGACATGTACGAGCTGCACGACTTCATCCACCCCTAGACGCGGCTGGTCGATCTCAGTTTGGCTCCGGCGGCGGCGTGGCCAAGACGATCCCTTCGAATGCCAGCTGTGGCCGGCCACGC
>JALYZB010000386.1 GCA_030945945.1 Actinomycetota bacterium
GCGGCGACGGTGCCGAGCGGGCCGGCGGCGACGAGGTTGACGCGGATGCCGGCCGGACCGAGGTCCCGGGCCAGATAGCGCGCGACCGATTCCAGCGCCGCCTTGGCCACGCCCATCCAGTCATAGATCGGCCACGCGACGGTCGCATCGAAGTCCAGACCCACGATCCCCGATCCGGACGGCATCAGCGGCGCGAGCGCGGCGGCGAGCGCCTTGAGCGAGAACGCACTGGTCTGAAAGGCGGCCATCGCACTTTCAGCGGGGGCGGTCATGAAGCTGCCGCCCAGTGCGTCCTGGGGGGCGAACGCGATCGCATGGAGCGCGCCATCGACCGTTCCCCACCGCTCCCGTAGCTCGCCGGTCAGCGCCTCGAGATCCTCGGTGCGGTTGACGTCGAGCTCGAGCACATCCACGGGCTCGGGCAACCGCTGGGCCGCGCGCTCGGTCATCCGGCGCACGCGCCCGAAGCTGGTCAGCAGCACCGTCGCGCCCTCCTCCTGCGCCTGGCGGGCGGCGTGAAAGGCAATCGAGTCCTTGGTGATGACGCCGGTGATGAGCAGGCGCTTGCCGGCCAGGATCACCGGTCAGCACCGCCGGCGAAGGCCGCGAGCGCTGCACTGAGCCGGTCCCGCGTCTCGGTCGGCGCGATAACCTCGTCCACGAAGCCCTCCGCGGCCGCGCTCTCGGCACGAAGGTGCTCGCGGGCGTAGGCCTCGGCGAGCCGGTCCCGCGCGGCCTCGGGGTCCTCGGCGGCCCGCAGCTCGCGGCGATTGACGATCCCGACCGCGCCGCGCGCGCTCATGATCCCCAGTTCGGCATCGGGCCAGGCGAGCACGAGGTCGGCACCGAGGTCGCGCGAGTTCATCGTGATGTAGGCGCCGCCATAGGACTTGCGCAACACCACCGTGAACTTCGGGACGCGAGCGGCGGCGAAGGCGCGGACCAGGCCGGCCCCGTAACGGATCACGCCGGCCTGCTCCTGCCGGGAGCCAGGCATGAAGCCCGGGGTGTCGACAATCGCCACCAGCGGCACGCCGAAGCTGTCACAGAAGCCGACGAAGCGGGCCGCCTTCTCCGAGCCCTCGGCGTCGAGCACCCCCCCGAGGTGGCGGGGCTGGTTGGCGACGATTCCCACCGGCCGCCCGTCGATCCGCGCCAGCGCGGTGACGACGTTGCGTGCCCAGCGGGGGCAGAGCTCCTGCATTGAGCCACGATCGATGATCGCGCTGAGCGCGTCACGTACGTCATAGGCGCTGCGCGCGGCCGCGGGGACGAACGCTCCCGGATCGGCGTGCTCGGGCTCGACGGTTGCCGCCCGCGGCGGGGCCTGACCCGCCGCGCTGGGCAAGTAGGCGAGCAGCTCGCGGACGCGGGCCGCCGCGCTGGCCTCGTCGCGCTCGACCAGATGGCAGACGCCGTTGCGCTCGTGGACCTGGGGTCCGCCCAATCCCGCGGCGTCGATCTCCTCGCCCAGTGCCTCGCGCACGACGCCAGGGCCGGTCAGGAACATCGCCGCGTCCTCGGTCATCACGATCAGGTCCGTCAGCGCCGGTGAGTAGGCGCCGCCACCGGCCGACGCGCCGGACACAATCGAGATCTGCGGCACCCGTCCGGTCAGCGCGACCGTGTGGCGGAAGATCCGCCCGTAGCCGGCCAGGGCAGCGGTGCCCTCCTGCATCCGGGCCCCGCCGGACTCCACGAAGGAGACCACCGGCAGCCCCGCCCGGTCGGCCAACCCGAGCAGCCGCACGATCGTGTCGGCGTGGCGCTCGCCGAGCGAGCCGCCCAGGAAGCTCGCATCCTGCGCGTAGCACGCGATCGGGCGCCCGGCGACGGTCCCGGTGCCCCCGACGACGCCGTCCCCGGCGATCGCCCGGTCACCGAGACGTGCCGAGCTGACGCGAGAGCGCAGCACCCGCAGGCTGCCCGGATCGCACAGGGCCTCCAGGCGCTCTGGCGGGCTCAGCCGCTCAGGGGCGCTCTGCGGCGCGACAGCACTCATGTCGGAGCTCCGCGGAAGGCGAGCGACACGTTGTGGCCGCCGAACGCGAACGAGTTGGAGAGGGCCAGCGGCGGATGATCGTTGCCGGTCACCAACGGCCGTGACTCGCCGGGCACGTAGTCGAGATCGAGCTCGGGATCGGGCTGCTCATAGCCGAGCGTCGGCGCGATCACCCCGGTGATCAGGGTGCGCAGGGTGGCCACCGCCTCGACGGCGCCGGCGGCGCCGAGCAGATGTCCGATCGAGGACTTGGTCGAGGAGATCGGCACCCGCCGGGCGTCCTCGCCGAGCGCGAGCTTCAGGGCCGCCGTCTCGGCCGCGTCATTGAGCTGGGTCGACGTCCCGTGCGCGTTGACGTAGTCCAGCTGGGACGGAGTCGCGCCGGCGTCGCGCAGCGCGAGCTCGATCGCGCGCGAGGCGGGGCCGCCGTGCGGCTCGGGGGCAGTCAGGTGAAAGGCGTCCGAGGTCGAGCCATAGCCGACCACCTCGCCCAGTACGGTGGCGCCGCGGGCGGTGGCCGCCTCGAGTTCCTCGAGCACCAGCATGCCGGCGCCCTCGCCCATCACGAACCCATCGCGGCGAAGGTCGAAGGGGCGCGAGACCCCGCTCTCCGACAGCGCCTGCAGGGCGTTGAAGCAGGCGAAGCCGAACTCGGTCAGGGTCGCCTCCGCCCCGCCGCAGACCACGGCGTCGGCATCCCCGTACTGGATCATGCGCAGGGCCGAGCCGATCGCGTGCCCGCCACTCGCGCAGGCCGACACGACGCCATAGCTCTGGCCACGCAGCGAGTGTTTCATTGAGACGGCGGCCGCCGCCGCGTTGGGCATGTACTGCGGGACGCCCAACGGCGAGACCATCTTGGTCCCGCGGTCGCGCATCACGTCGTGCTGGGTCTCGACGGTGTCGATGCCGCCGATCCCGGTCGCGATCACGCAGCCGATCCGCAGCGAGTCATACGGCGCCTCGCCGTCCCACCCGGCCTGGGTCACGGCCTCGCCGGAGGCGACGATCGCGAACTGCGAGAAGCGATCCAGGCGCCGGGCCTCCTTGACCGATAGGTGGTCGGAGGGCGCGAAGTCACGACAGGCGCCGGCGCCGTCGGCGATTCCGACGACGCCCTGCGCCCACCGGTCATGCAGGGTGCTGGCTCCGGTTCCCAGCGGCGTGACCGCTCCGATCCCGGTGACCACCACCCGCCGTCTATCCGGCGCAGGACTCACTACGCGGCTCGCTCGACGATCATGTCGACCGCGTCACCGACGGTCTTGAGCTGCTTCATGTCCTCGCCCTTGAGCACGACGCCGTACTCGTCCTCCACCACCTGCGCGAGCTCGACGAGATCGAGCGAGTCGATGTCGAGCTCCTCGAAGGTCGCCGTGCGGGTGATCTGGTCCGCTTCGGGGCCAAAGCTGGCCAGGGTCTCGACCACACGGGTCTCGACCTGCTCGGTTGTCACTGACATGGGGTGCTCCTTTCGGGGTTCATTTGGGTCAGGCCGCCAGCCCACCGTCAACGCTCAGCACCGCGCCGGTGACGTAACTGGCCGCATCCGAGACTAGGAACGCCACGCAGGCCGCAACCTCCTCTGGCGTCCCCTTTCGGCGGGCCGGGATGAACGCCTCCAGATCGGACTGCAGGCCCGAGGTCATGTCGGTCTCGATCAGACCCGGCGCGACCGCGTTGATCGTGATCCCGCGGCGGGCGACCTCGACTGCGGAGGTCTTGGTGAACGCGATCAGGCCGGCCTTGGCGGCGGCGTAGTTGGCCTGCCCCGGGTTGGCCCGCAGGCCGCTGACCGAGGCGATGTTGACGATCCGGCCGCGGCGGGCCCGGAGCATCGTCTTCAGCGCGCGTCTCGTGAGCCGGAAAGCGGCCGTCAGGTCGGTGTCGATCACCGTCTGCCATTCGTCATCGGAAAGCGCCGGGGCGAGGTTGTCCGCGGTCACCCCGGCGTTGTTGACGAGCACGAGCACGGGCGCCTGGAAGTGGCCCTCGAGCGTCGCGAACAGGTGGTCGGGGGCCGCGGGGTCGACGATGTCGGCCGCCACTTCGAGTGCGCGGCCACCCGCGGCCTCGATCTCGGCCACGACCGCGTCGGCGGCGGTCTGGTCAGACCGGTAGCCG
>JALYZB010000398.1 GCA_030945945.1 Actinomycetota bacterium
GCCTGCTCGGGTGTGCCGATCCCGAACCCGATCGCGACCGGGACCGCCGTCCTGTCCGCGGTGCGGCGAACCACCCGGCCGATGGCCTCGGTCCCCTCCGAGGACGCCGCCCGCTCCCCGGTCGTCCCGGTGAAGGAGATCGTGTAGACGAAGCCCTGGGCATCGGCCCCGATCTCGGCCAGCCGGGCGTCGGGGGTGGTCGGCGCGACGAGCGGCACGAGCGCCAGCCCGCGCTGCGCGCAGGCGGCGGCGCAGTCCCGCGATTCCTCGCGCGGAAGATCGGGCACGATCAGGCCGCTGGCCCCCATCGCCACCAGCGAGTCCAGGAAGCGCTCGAGCCCGCGGGCGAAGATCGGGTTGGCGTAGCACATGACCACGACCGGGACGTGGCGGGCGATCTCCTCACCGATCGCCAGTACGGCGGGCAGCGTGCTGCCGGCCCTCAGCGCCGCCGTGGCGGCGGCATGGATGACCGGGCCGTCGGCGAGCGGATCGGAGAACGGAACCCCGAGCTCGACGAGGTCGGCGCCGCCGCGCGCGTAGGCCAGTCCGATCTCCCGTGAGGTGTCCAGGTCGGGGAAGCCACCCATCAGGTAGGGCATCAGGGCCGCGCGCCGGCCGTTGGCGCGGGCGCGGGCGAACGCCTCGGCGATCCGTTCCAGGCCCGTCGGCGCCGTCTGCGCCCCGCTGGTCATGCTTCCCCGGCGCCGAGCGCCGCCAGCGCCTCGGCGAGATCCTTATCCCCCCGGCCGGACAGGCAGACGATGTCCAGCTCGGAATCGGACCCGCCCTCCCCGGCCAGCGTCCAGGCGATCGCGTGGGCGCTCTCGAGCGCCGGGATGATCCCCTCCAGCCGGGCCAGGGTGGCGAACGCGCGCAGCGCCGCCTGGTCGTCGACGGCGAGGTAACGCGCGCGTCCCTGGTCGCGCAGCCAGGCGTGCTCGGGGCCGCTGCCGGGGTAGTCCAGGCCGGCGGAGATCGAGTGCGCCTCGAGGATCTGGCCGTCCTCGTCCTGCATCAGCGCCGAGTAGGCGCCGTGCAGCACGCCGGGGGTCCCGGCCACGGTCAGCGGGGCGCCGTGGCGGCCGGTGTCGATCCCATCGCCCGCCGCCTCGACACCGATCAGCTGCACGTCGGCGTCCGCGACGAAGGGGACGAACACGCCGATCGCGTTGGAGCCGCCGCCGACGCAAGCGATCACCCGGTCCGGTAGCCGGCCCTCGGCCTCGAGGATCTGCGCCCGGGCCTCGTCGCCGATGACCCGTTGCAGGTCACGAACCAACGCCGGGTACGGGGCCGGCCCGACGCAGGAGCCGATGATGTAGTGGGTGTCCGAGACGTTGGTGACCCAGTCGCGAATGGCCGCCGAGACGGCCTCCTTGAGCGTGCGGGCCCCGGCCTCGACGGGCTCCACGCGCGCGCCGAGCAGACCCATCCGCTCGACATTGGGCTTCTGGCGGCGCATGTCCTCGGTGCCCATGTAGACGATGCACTCAAGGTCGAGCAGGGCGCAGGCGGTAGCCGAGGCGACGCCGTGCTGGCCCGCGCCGGTTTCGGCGATGATCCGGGTCTTGCCCATCCGCCGGGCGAGTAGGGCCTGGCCGATCGCGTTGTTGATCTTGTGCGCGCCGGTGTGGTTGAGGTCCTCGCGCTTGAGGTAGATCGCCCGGCCGGCGACCTCGCTGAGCCGCCGCGCCCGGTACAGCGGCGAGGGGCGACCGACGTAGTCGTGCAGCAGCGCGGTCAGCTCGTCCCGGTATGCGGGATCGGCGCGGGCCGCCAGCCACGCCGCCTCGAGCTCGGCCAGCGCGGGCATCAGCGTCTCGGGGACGTACTGGCCCCCGTAGGGGCCGAAGCGGTGCTCGATCGCGGTCAACCGACCAGCGCGGTGTCGGCGACCGCGGCGGCGAAGGCATCGATCAGCGCCGGATCCTTCTGCCCGGGATGCCCAGGGCTGAGCTCGACGCCGCTGGAGACATCGACGGCATACGGCCCCACGGCAGCGATTGCGTCAGCGACGTTGACCGGCGTCAGCCCGCCGGAGAGGATCCGCGGGACGCGGGGCCGGCGCTGGCCGCGGGCCAGCTCCCAGGCGAAGGTCTCCCCGGTGCCGCCGCGGATACCGGGGACATAGCTGTCGAGTAGGTGAAAGTCGGTGTGAAAGACAGCGAGGGCCTGGATGTCGGCGCCGCTGTGCACCCGCGCGGCCTTGATCACCTTGGCTCCGGTCCTGCGAGCAGCCTCGGCGCAGAAGACCGGGCCCTCGTCGCCGTGGAACTGCAGCAGGCTGAGG
>JALYZB010000401.1 GCA_030945945.1 Actinomycetota bacterium
CGGTCCAGTAGACGCTCGTCTCCGCGCCAGTGGCGGCGAACCCGGACCGACAGTTCGAGGTGGACCCGTGTGCCGAGCTCACGTTCGATCGACCGCCGCGCCGCCACCCCGATCGCCTTGATCATGCGTCCGCTGGCGCCGATCAGGATCCCCTTCTGAGACTCGGTGTCGGTGAGGACGACCGCCTCGATACGGACGAGGTCGTCGCGCGCCTGGGTGATCTCCTGAACCTCGACCTCGACCGAATGGGGCACCTCCTCTCGCGTGCGCGAGAGGATCTGCTCGCGCACGAGCTCAGCCATCACCACCGTCTCTGACTGGTCTGTGTGCTCGGTCGCCGCGAAGTAGAACGGCCCCGCCGGCAGCTGTGCGGTGAGGTGCGCGACGAGCGCGTCGACGCCGGCCCCGGTCCGCGCCGAGACGGGGAAGATCTCCTGAGCGAGCTGCAGGGCCGCCGCGTCCTGGAGGGTCGCCGCCGTCCGGCCCTGGGGCGCACGGTCGACCTTGTTGACGGCGATCGTCACCGGACAGCGCACGGCGGCGCCGCGCAGCAGTTCCGCGATGAAGCGGTCTCCGGGGCCGATGCCCTGCTGCGCGTTGACCACGAACAGGCAGCCGTCGGCATCCGCGAGCTCGCGCTCGACCCGGTGCTGCATGCGTTCGGTCAGCGCGTCGCGCGGGCGCTGGACGCCGGGCAGATCGACGAGCACCAGCTGCCAGTGGGGACCGCTGGCCACGCCCCGGATCGCGCGGCGCGTGGTCTGGGGCTTGTCGGAGACGATCGCCACCTTGGTCCCCACGATCGCGTTGGTCAGCGTCGACTTGCCGACGTTGGGCCGTCCGGCAAAGGCGACGAAGCCCGACCGGGTCGCGGGCGCGCCGACGCCCCGCGCTCCGGCCGGCGCGGCCATCAGCGAACGCTCCGGTGGTCGGCTATCAGCTGACCCACCGCATCAGCTCGGCCTGCAGCGCGAGCATCTCGCCATCATCGCCCTCGTGGTCCATGCCGCTGAGGTGAAGCGCACCGTGGACGACCGCCTCGCGCAGGTTCTCGGTGCGCGGCGGACAGATGACGACGTCCCCGAGCTCCCGGGGGCCGACCGGCTCGGAATCTTCATCCACGCCGAAGGAGAGCACGTCGGTGGGACGGTCGATCCTGCGGTGTTCGCGGTTGAGCTCGCGGATCCGGTCCTCGCCGACGAACTCGACCGCGACGTGGCCGTCCTCGATGCCCGCCGAGGCGAACGCCAGGGCGCACAGCTCCTCGACCTCAACGGCGGTCGGACCCTCGGTCCAGAACGCCTCGATTCCGATCACTTCGACGTCGATCACCGGCGCTCCTAAGCGCGCCGGGCGCGCAGGTCCGGAGCCGAGCGCTGGGAGTGCTCGGTGTAGGCCGCGACGATCCGCCGCACGAGCTTGTGGCGCACGACGTCCTCTTCTCCAAAGCGCACGAACTCGATCCCCTCCACCGATTCGAGGATGTCCGAGACGACGACCAGGCCCGAATCCTGCTCCCGGGGCAGGTCGACCTGCGTGATGTCGCCGGTCACCACCATCTTGGAGTTGAAGCCCAGCCGCGTGAGGAACATCTTCATCTGCTCGGGGCTCGTGTTCTGAGCCTCGTCGAGGATGATGAAGCTGTCGTTCAGCGTCCGGCCCCGCATGAAGGCCAGGGGCGCGACCTCGATCACCCCACGCTCGAGGTGCTGGGAGACGCGCTCGGGGTCGAGCATGTCGTGCAGGGCGTCGAACAGCGGCCGCAGGTACGGATCGACTTTGGCCATCAGGTCCCCCGGCAGGAAGCCCAGCCGCTCGCCGGCCTCCACCGCGGGCCGGGTGAGGATGATCCGGTTGACCTCGCGGCGACTGAGGGCGGCCGCGGCCAGCGCGACGGCGAGGAACGTCTTGCCAGTGCCGGCGGGGCCGATACCGAAGGTGATCGTGTTCTCGCGGATCGAGTCCACGTACCGCTTCTGGTTGACGGTCTTGGGGGCGACCCTGGTCGCCCGGTGACGCCAGACGACGTCGTCGAGGATCTGCGACGGCGATGCGTGCTCCTCGAGCGCCCGGGTGACCGCCTCGATCGTCCCCGGGGCGATCTCATGGCCCTGCGCGATCAGGTCAGAGAGCTCGCGAACGATTTCGTTGCCGGCGTCAACGGCGCTCTCCTCGCCCTCGAGCGTGAGTCGGTTGCCGCGCAGGAACACGTCACAGTCCAGGTGATCCTCCAGGCTGCGCAAAACCGCGTCCTGGCTGCCCGCCAGTTCGGCGGCGACGGCGTTGTCGAGCTCGATCGCCGTGCGCACTACGTGAGCGCCCCGCGGACCCGCGCGGACGCGCGCTTGCCATCGGCCCGTCCCTCGGAGCGGGCCATCACCGCCTTCATCACGCGCCCCATGTCCGCCGCGGAGCTCGCACCGGTCTCGGCGATCGCCGCGGCGACGATCGCGTCCAGCGCCGCGTCATCGAGCTCAGCAGGGAGGTATCCGGCGATCAGCTCCGCTTCGGACTCCTCGCTGGTCGCCAGCTCGGGCCGTCCGCCGTCACGAAACTGAGACGCCGCCTCAAAACGCCGCTTGCGCTCGCGGCGCAGCACGGTGAGCTCGTCGTCACCACCGTCCTTGGCCGCCTTCTGAAGCTCGGAGAGCACGAGACGCAGCGCACCGACACGATCTCGCTCGCCCGCCTTCATAGCGGTGGTGATGTCCGCTCTCACCTGTTCGGCAACCGTCACTGCCCTGACAGGATAGCTCCCACCCCCGGCGGACTGACGCGGTCCACCGGACCGCCCGCGGGGCCGTGCGTCGGAGAAGAGGACACACGACCCCGCTTGCGGCTCAGCTGCGATGGCCGCTCGCGACCAGCGGACCGTCGTACCCCTCAGAAGTCAGCTCAGGCAGCAGTGTCCTCGGGACGGCACGCGGAGAGAGGAGAGACGGCTCTCGCGCATATCCGGCTCGAGGCTTGGGCCGCGGCAGGAGAACATCGAGGAGCAGGCCACCGAGAGTCACGCTGATTGCGAGTGGGTTTGGCAACTGTCACCTCCTTTGCGTTCCTCAGGTCGGGATTGCCAGCGACGACACTCAGGATGCGCGACCGGGCGTCGACCAACATCGGCCCCGTGGACAAGATTGACGCCGGCCGGCTTGGCCATCCGGTCGGGCGGCCGGCCGTGGGGTGTGTCACCGGCGCAGCCGGACCGCCGCCCACTCGCCGCGCTCGCGGCGCTCGGTCTCGCGGAGGCCGTGCCGGGAGAACGCCGCGGCGACCGCGGAGGCCTCGGTGGCCAGCAACCCGCTGAGGATCACGTGGTCGGCGACCTTCCGCTGGGACGCGGCCCAGGCGCGCAGCGGGCCGGCGAGCACGTTCGCCGCCCACAGATCGCATACGGGCACCTGGTCGGTCCGGAGGTCCAGGCCGGCGGCTTGCAGCCCGACGCCGTTGACCGCCGCGTTGTGGACCGTCGCGGTCACCGCCAGCGAGTCGTAATCAAGCGCCAGTACCGGCGTGAAGCCCAGGCGGGCAGCCGCGATCGCCAGCACCCCCGAGCCGCAGCCGACGTCGGCGAAACTGCCGGGCTCGGACTCGAGCAGCAGCTCCAGACACAGGCGGGTGGTCGCGTGAGCCCCGGTGCCGAACGCCTGGCCGGGATCGATGACCACGTCCAGGGCCGTCTCCGCGGCCGGCTCCCACGGCGGCCGGACGGTGAGTCGACCGGCGAGCACGAGCGGGCGGTGAAACGCTCGCCAGCGCTCAGACCAGTCATCGGCGATCTCCGTGGTCGAGATCTCGACCAGGGCGCTGCCGGCCACCGCCTTCAGGGCGGGCAGCTCCGGAAGCTCGCCGGGCGGACCGTAGACCGCGTACTCGATCACCGTGTCCCCGATCTCGATTTCCTCCACCCCGCTGGGCGCGAGCTCGAGCAACTCGGCGAGCACCACCTCGGCGTCGGCGCGCGCGACCCGGACGGCGAGGCGCAGCACCGCGGCTTAGCCGCCGAACGCGCGGCGCAGCTTGCCGAAGACGCCATCCTCGGTCCGCAGGTTCTCCTCGGTGAGGCTGGCCGACAGCTGCTGCAGCAACTCGCGCTGGGCACGGCGCAGGCGACGCGGGACGACGACGTTGACGACCACCTGGATGTTGCCCCGCCGGCCCGAGCGCAGGGCGGGCATCCCCTGTCCGCGCACCAGGAAGGTCTCGTTGGGTTGCGTGCCGGCCGGGATCTCGAGCTCGGTCGTGCCGTCGATCGTCGGGACGGTCACCATGGTCCCGAGCGCCGCGAGCGGAGCCGCGACATCGACGACGGTGACCAGGTCGTCCTGATTGCGCACGAAGCGCGGGTCCTCGCGCACGCGGACCTGAACGTAGAGGTCACCGGACGGGCCGCTGTGGTCACCGGCGTGGCCGCGGCCGGTGACGCGGATCCGCTGGCCATCCTCGATCCCGGCGGGGACGTCGACGGCGAGCTTGACCGGCTTGACCGTGCGGCCGCGCCCCGCGCACACGTGGCATGGCGTCTCGGGGATCTTGCCGTCGCCGGCGCAGCGATCACAGACCGTCGCCCGGACAACCTGGCCGAACGGGGTCCGGGTGACCGCGCGCACCTGACCGGCGCCCTGGCACTGGGGGCAGGTCCCGATCGGGGTGCCGGGCTCGGCGCCGTTGCCGCGGCAGTGCTCGCAGCGCGCCACCGAGTCATACGCCACCTCGACCTTGGCGCCGGTAGCGGCCTGGGAGAGATCGATCTGTGCGGTGACGGCGACGTCGCCGCCGGCCGCGGGACCGCCCGGCTGGGCGCCGCCGAACGCACCACCGAACGCCCCGCTGCCGAAGAACGCCTCGAAGATGTCCCCGACCGAGCCGAAGCCCTCGAAGTTGGGCGAGTACCCCCCGCTGCGCAGGCCCTCATGGCCGTAGCGGTCATAGGTCGCGCGGCGATCGGCGTCCGAAAGCACCTCGTAGGCCTCGGCGGCTTCCTTGAACTTCTCCTCGGCCCGAGGGTCGTGGCTGTTGACGTCGGGATGCAGCTCGCGCGCGAGCTTGCGAAACGCCTTCTTGATCTCGGTCTCGCCGGCGTCGCGGCTGACGGCCAGGACCTCGTAGTAGTCGCGCGTGGCGCTCATCGCGGGTCGTAGACGTCGGCGACGAAGGTCGACAGCTGGGCGGCCGCCTCACGGACCGAGCGGATCGCCTGGGCGTAGTCCATGCGCAGCGGTCCGATCACCGAGACCGAACCGAGGCTGCGCTGCGGCAGGCCGTAGCTGGCCGCAACCAGCGCGAGCGAGCGCAGCGCCGGCGCCTTGTTCTCGGTCCCGATCCGGACCGCGACGGTCGGGGGCGCGACGAGCGCCGAGCGCAGAACCTCCAGCAGCGCGACCCGCCGCTCGAGCATGTCCATCAGCTGATTGAGCTCGGAGACGTCGGCGAAGCGACCGAAGGCGAGCAGCCGCGCCGTGCCGTCCACATACAGGGTGACCTGAGCCGAGGCCTCGAGCTCGGTGAACACCGGTGACAGCGCCTCCAGAAACGCCCCCTCGGTGGGGCTGAGCGATGGGTCGCTGAGGCGCGCGTGCAGCATCCGGGCGCCGAGGCCCAGGCCGACCAGACGCTCGTTGAGGTAGCTGCTGGCCCAGTCAGCCAGACCCGTGTCGACCCGGCCGGGGAAGGTGAAGAGACGCTTGGAGACACCGCCGGTCGAAGTGATGACGACGACCATCAGGACCTGCGGCTGCAGCGCGAGCACCTCGATATGGCGGATCGTCGAGGTCTCGATCGGCGGCGCGGTCACGATCGCCAGCAGGTCGGTGACCTGCGACAGGGTCTCGGTGGTGACCCGCATCGCCTCGTCGAGCTCGTGGCGCACCAGCGAGAGGCTCAGACCGGGGCCGGCGGGCGCTTCGATCGGGAGCAGGCGGTCGACGTAGTAGCGATAGCCCGCCTCGGTCGGGACCCGGCCCGCCGATGTGTGGGGATGGGCGAGCAGCCCGAGCTCCTCGAGGTTGGCCAGCTCGTGGCGGATCGTCGACGGCCCCCACGCAAAGCCGGTGCTCAGCGCCTTTGAGCCGACGGGCGCCCCGGCGTCCAGGTGCTCCTGGACCAGCCGGCGCAGCACGAGCTCCTGGCGGTCGGTCAGCATCCCCGAGATTGTAGGTCGGGGTCCCGCGGGCCTGCCCAGGACGGCGGGTCGCGGTCAGTCGACCCGGAGCTCGGCCGCGGCGTTGCGGATGATCCGCTTACCGTTCTGGGCCGCCTCCGCGGTGGTCGTGACGCGGCCGTCCGTGACCTCGGTGACGGTCCCCGAGACGATGATCTCCTGCTCGAGCATCCCCATCCCACGGAACTGGACCGAAAGGCGCTCCAGCCGGTCGGGGCCACCGAGCGCCTCGGTGTGGGCCCGCGCGACCTGGGCCATTGTCCACAGCCCGTGCAGGATGCGCCCCGGAAGACCGACCTGGCGGGCGAACTCCTCGTCGATGTGGATCGGATTGAAGTCCCCCGAGGCGCCGGCGTAGCGTACGGTGAGGAACCGGTCCGGGGTGACCGTCAGCTCGAAGATGTCCCCGGCCTTCATCCCGCCGACCTCACGATGTTCGTCCAGGTGCCCGTGCAGACCGGCTCCTCGCGCTGGTTGACCGACACCGTCTCAAACACGTAGAACGCCATTCCCCCGCGCTCGGAGATGTCCTTGACGCTCGTCGTGGTGCTGATCTCGTCACCGGCCACCACCAGTGGGCCCCAGCGGAACTCCTGGCCGCCATGGACCATGTGGGCGAAGTCGATACCCACCTCGGGGTCGAGGATCGCCAGGGCCATCGCGCGGCCGGAGAACACGACGGCGAACATCGGCGGGGCGATCACGTCGGCATGCCCGGCCGCGCGGGCGACCTCGGGATCGAGGTGCAGCGGGTTGCTCTCGCCGACCGCCCAGGCGTACTCACGGATCTTCTCGCGGCCCACCGCGTAGACGCTGGGGGCGTAGGTCTTGCCCACGGCTGCGGTGTCGAGGGTCATCGGTCGGCAGTGTAAGCGAGGTCGGCGGGGCT
>JALYZB010000408.1 GCA_030945945.1 Actinomycetota bacterium
CGGCCCGTACGTGTCGCCCACGGCGCAGGGCTATCAGCCGTAGGAACCGGGAACCCGACCGCCTGCTCCAGCGGGCGGTCGGGCCGCCGCGCGCCGCCTCGGGCGCCACGTGCCCAGCCATGAATCCGTGCGCAGCGCCTGAGAAGCGCTTTGTAAAAGGCGCGAGAGCCCCGAGCCAAGGCACAGAGGAACGCTCCTGGCACGTCAAGGCTGCCGGGTCAGCCATCGCTGACGCGAGATCCGGTGGCTCACGACCACAAGCTAGCGGCGGCCCTTATGCAGACCACCAGACTTCTCCTCCCCCGCGAATGCGCGAGCCCTGATCGCGGCCGCCCTCTCCGCCCTTCTCACGAGCTCTTGCAGGTCGCACTCACGCCCGCGCGGCCCCTGCTTTCATCCCAAGAGCGGAAGCGTCCACGCGAGCGCACCTCACTGCCGCTTCGGACGAGGACCAGCGGCACCGACGAGGCTCGACGGACTGCTGCTCGACGGCGGGGCGGAAGCCACGAGCCGTGGCTCCACGGGCTTGGAGACGATCGCTTTGGGAACGACCTGGGAAGTCAGGCATTTCTCGGGGTCCGCTTCCGGGTTGTCGCCCAGGCAGCCACGACTAACTGGCTTCTGCGTCGAGGCTTGGCCGTTTCAAACGCAGTCTTGCGGCGGCCACGGCCAGTGGCTTGGCGCCGCTTGGATGTGAGCGCAGATGCGACGGTGCGGCGCAGGACTCTGCCGCCAGCTCGCCTGATCGCGTCTGCCTTCACGATTCAGGTCCTGATGTGTTCGGCGGCTGCTAGCTGCGTGATCACCGTGGACCGGAGAACTGGCAGCTTAAGGTCAGGCCGGCGGGATCACCAGGATCCGCTGGCGAGTCATATAGCGGCCGAGGTCGTTGGGGCTGGCGGGCGGCGAGCGGTAGACGTTCGATATGCCGCCCGCGGATCGCTCCGCCGGTGTCCTGGGCGATGAACCACCCCCCGCCGAGGTGGCGGTAGGCGGGCACGTAGACGCGGCTGCCGAGCGGAATCAACCGTGGATCGACGGCGATGCTGTGGTAGTAGCGAAGCGGCAAAGCAGGTTCCGGGGAGAAGGTCACGCCGCCGTAGGCAAGGGTCCGCACGCCGCGGCCGTTCGACCAGCCGCCGGAGGCCAGCGGAAATGTCACCGCTGCGGCGTGGTTTCGCCAACCTCCGATCAGCCATACGGGAAATCCGTTTGACCGCTTGCCAAGGCAGACCGGGACCGTGGGCTGGCCAGCGGCGTTGACCCACCCCGTCGAACCGAGCTGGGCGATATGGACGCGACGCCCGTAGCGATCAACCCATCGCCTTCCATCGCCAGGCCGCAGAACGCCGCACAACGGCCCGACCCATAGCCCCACGCCCCGAACCAGGCGACCAAGCCCCCAGCGACCCCTCCCGGAGATCGCGCAGCCGCCCACCCACTCCGCTCGCCTACGGCTCGCTCCGCGGGAGGACGGCTAACCCCACGCCACCTAGCTCACCAACCGTGGGGAATTATCTGGGTCTCCTCGCGGGTTGGGGGTGAAGGACGTGCCCCTTTGGCAGCGTGAGCGGGCGCTTTGGGGCTGAGGATTTCTGCGGAGGTTGCGCAGAACGCGAGGGACGCGCCGCCGTCCTCGTTGCAGGCTGCTAGGTGATGAAGCTCAACGGCCCTCAGAGGGGGACAACGTGCGCGTCCAGACCGCATTCAAGCGGATGCTCCGCCTGCCCGGAGCATCCGTCACTGACGTCTCGTTCGGCGCCGAGGGGGTGATCGTGTCGGTAGCTCTGCGGCGCCGGCGTCGGGTGTGCTCGCGTTGCGGGCAGACCGGCAGCGGCCTGGAGATCCACGACCGCAGGATCAAGCGCTGGCGCCACCTGGACCTGGGTGCTAACCGCTGTGTGATCGAGTGCGAGCTGCGCCGCTTGCGCTGCCGCGACTGCGGCGTGCACCTCGAAGCGGTGCCATGGGCGCGTCCGGGATCGGGCTACACACGCGACTTCGAGGACGTGGTGGCCTGGCTGGCGCAACAGATGGCCAAGACCCCGATCGCTGGGCTGCTGCGGATCGCCTGAGACAGCGTGGGACGAATCGTCCAGCGCGTCGTAGTCGACCACCTCGACGAGCGCCGCCTGGACGGGCTCGTCGCGATCGGAGTCGACGAGATCAGCTACCGACGCCACCACCGCTACCTCACGAGGGTCGTTGATCACCAGACCGGTGGGATCGTGTGGTGCTCGGCCGGCCGCAATGCCGCCACGTTGCAGCGCTTCTTTGACGAGCTCGGCGAGCGCAAGTCCTCGATCCGGGCGGTCTCGATCGACATGTCCGGCGGCTATGAGAAGGCGATCCGCGCCAGCGTCCCCGACGCCGAGATCTGCTTTGACCCGTTTCACGTCGTGCGTCTGGCCCAGCGTGCGGTCGACCAGGTCCGCCGCGACGAGTCAAACGCCCACGAGCGATCCCATACGCCCAAAGGGCGCTGGATCAAAGGCACCCGCTGGTCGCTGCTCAAACCGCCAGCGAAGCAGTCAGTCGATCAGCTCGCGCTGCTGCACGAAGTCCAGCAGGCCAACCAGGCGCTCTACCGCGGCTGCCTGCTCAAAAGAGGAACTGCGCGTGCTCTATCAGCTCCCCGACCCTACCTTCGCGCCCGGGCATCTCGACGCGTGGCTCACCTGGGCTTCGCGCTGCCGGCTCGACCCGTTCATCAAGCCCGCCCGCACCATCCGCCGCCACCACGACGCCATCCTCGCCGCGATCCGCCTAGGGCTGACCAACGGCCGCCTCGCAGGCCTCAACAGTCGCATCCGCCTGATCAGCCACCGAAGCTTCAGCTTCCACTCCGCCGACCCCCTAATCGCCCTCGTCTACCTCTGCTACGCCCGCATCACCACAAGCTCCCACGATGAACTTCACCCCCAAACCGACCGGAGCGCCGTTTTTGGTGATGACCACGGTGTCGGGGCCCGGGAGGACGATCACGATCGCGGAGACTCCGACGAACACGAGGAAGTGGGTGATCACCCCACGAGTGTCGCACGCCGATCGCGACTTGAGTTGGGCGCGAAGCCGAGCGGAGACCGCCCACGCGAGCACTGGCCATGAGGCGCCTACGTGGGCGGCGTCATCGACTCCGCGTCGCTCGCACCAAACCATAAGGCCGGAAGCCTCGCGGTTCCAGACTCCTGAGTAGTCAGCAACTCATGTAGCGCTCGCGGCACGGCAGCGATGAGCTGGCCCCCGGTTAGAGACGCACGAAGACTCGCGTAGACAGCCGGCCGGTCGACTACGCGCACCTGTTTCGCCGACGGAATCGAGCGCACGTCAGCTGGCTCGGTGGAAGCGATCGCATCCTTCGCGGGCGTCTCCGGTTCACAACAAGGGGTGGATGATTCCCATCGGCGGCCGGTCGGGGTGGGTCTGATTCCAGTCAGGCCTCGCATGGCGGCGTGATCTATGGTGCGCCCCCGGTCGGCGAGTTCCTCAAAGATGCACCCCAGAAGCTAAGTGCAAGCGTCGTGCTCGTCGTCAAAGCCAGGGGACCGCCGCCATCCGCCTTGGCTTGCGGACGACTGGTGGTGGGTATCCCCCATGCGGTGGACCGCGGGCACAGGAGCGCCACCGGGCCGCCGACATTTACAATTAAGTCTGGAGGTCCAGATGCGCAGAGCATTGGTCGTGGCACTGGGTACGATCGGGTTCGTTGCCGGTAGCTGCGTCGCGGCGGGCGCGGTCACCGTCCCGAAGCTCAGGACTAAGCCCTTTTCCGAGGTCGAGGCCGGAGTGATGCTGAGCAGCACCGGGCTGCGCTTCGAGGACGTGTATCGGATCAAGCGCTCGCCCGACGGCGAGGGTGCCGCGGTCCGGGACGGGATCTTTGGCGGTACCACGTTTCCTGTCAGCGGGACCGACACGGTGACGTCGAACTTCAAGGACGGCCGCCAGACCGCTTCTGAGACGTTCACGCTTGGCGTCCCCCGGCTCGACGGGATCGGCACGATCACCGGCCGTGGTAGGTGCACCGGCGGAACCAACCAGCACCAGCTGGAAAAGTGCTCGTACACGCTCAAGGGGACCTACGACCTTCGGACCAGTGCCTTCAACATCACGCTCAGCGGTACCGACTCCCGGGTGACAACCGGCAAATAACCGACCCTCAGGCCGTGTTGAAGCCGCGAGTTGAGCTGCATTACCCCGGTTGGGTTGGTGGGGCTCATAAAGTTGTTTGGTCATAGCGTCGTGGGGGCGTGTGTCGTCGACTGCTTGACCGCCGGCGTCGCCGGTGGGGCACAGGGGCCGAGTCGTCGTCGGTGGATTTGAAGTCGAGCAGGATGTCTTCGGGGTGTACGGCGATCTCGCAGCGATGCTGCGCGCCTTGGGGGATCAATCCTTGATGGCTGGGCGGCGGGAAGCTTGACTGGGAGGATTGCGGTGCGGGTGGGTTCTCCTGCGGCGGGTGTGTAGATGACAGCTTGGCCGCGGCGTAGGTTGCCGAACACGTCTGATCCGATTCGGAATTCTCCGACACGGCGGGCCCTGCCGTCTCCGGATGGTTGTCCGTGGCCGGTGGGGCGGTGGTGTGTTGCCATAGAGCGCGACGCGGACCGGCTCGCACAAATCGTCCCTTCTGGGCGGCCTGAACGTTGGCCCATGCGACATCCAACCGTTCGGTTCAGGCCCGACGACGGGATCGCGGGGAACGGGGTCTGCCGACCGGGCGATTCCCGTTAGCCCCAGAGCGACACGTTGGCGTCCGTCTCTCTCCTTCGACCAGGACCTTCGTCGCTCGGGAATAGAAACGTCGCTAACCCACCCAGATCGCCCGCCGCCACAGACCTGGATCTGTCCGCTCCAGAGCATCCTCGGCGCCTCGGCGACCGTTGGGCCTTGCGCGGAGAGGAGGGCAGCGGGCCCGCACCCCGAGCCACGGCTCGTGCCTACGCAAATCGCAACCGCAGGTCTTCCGAACGCGCTTCTCCTATCGCGTGAACTCGATCGTCAGTAGGGCAGGCGCCCGAGCGGATTGGCGATCTGATTCTCCCTACGCGCCCCCCATTCCAGGCGCGCACGAAGCTGCTCGCTGGGGCGGCTACTCGCTTGGTGGCGATCGGCGCGACTCCGAGGCGGCGCCGCAAACCGGCGCTGTTGAGGCCGCCGGGGCTCCTGGTCGTCCAGGTGGTAAGGCCAGCGGGCGTCCCGGCACGCCTCCCCAAAGTGCCGGCAGCCCCCTAACGTCGGGAGTCGTGCCCCGAGGAGGATGCCCCGTTCGCCGTAGAACTTCGGGTGGCGACCCGGGGTGTTGGTCAGGCGGTGATGAGCGTAGCGGCCTCCTGGGCGAGCATCGAGGGTGGCGTGTGCGGGGTGGCTGTGGTTCGGGCGTTCGCGATGTCGCGTTCGACGGCGATGGCGAGCTTGGCGAGGTCGGCGTGACCGATCACGCGACGGAACTGACGCTCGGCTTCGAGCATTCCGGCCGCGGTCCAGCGCAGTGCCATGTCGCCGTTCTGCCAGTGCTTGACGTTGCGGCTGGTGCGTCGGACGCACTCGATCATCGACTCGCACGGGTTGGTGCTGTCGAGCGTGCGTTTGAGCTTGCCGGTGATCTCTAGGCGTTGCACGGTGACGGTCTCCTCCAGACCCTCGCGCAGTGACCCGCACGCGCCGGGATGCGAGCGCTCCAGCTCATCGGCGAGCGCTTGGAGTCCCTTGATCGCGGCCGTGTGGCTGGTCTGCTTCCACGCCGCTCGTAGGCGCCGCTTGACTGCGGGGCGGTCGCGTTCGGGGAGGTGATCCATCACGTTGCGCTCCTTGTGCCGAACGCATCTTTGGACCGGAGTGCGGGCACCGAGGACGTCGTTGACGGCCTTGCGCAGCGCCTTCGCGCCGTCCAGGACAGCGAGGACTCCCTGCTCGACATCCAGGCCGCGGTCGACCAAGTCGGCGAGTAGGGCGGTCGCGACCGCCGCGTTCTCCGTTGAGCCTTCCCACAGCCCGAGCGGGATCTTCACGCCGTCGGTGGTGATCCCGAGCGCGACGACGTTCGTGCGGCCCTTCAGATCGATCCCATCGATCATCAGCACCGCCAGGCGAACGTCATCAAGCCGGCGGCCCATCAGCTCGTCGAGGTGCTCCTTCGTGCGCGCGATGAACGAGCGCGACACCGCGGACTTCGACACCGACCGCTCATCAGCCGTGATCTGCTCACCGACCGGCTCGCGAGTCCGGACCAGCCTGCGCGTCGACACGCCGGCGAGCATCTGCTCGAGCACCAACCGCGTGAGCGGATCCCGATCGGCGAAATGCGCGTACGTGCCGAGCGCGACCTCGCCGGTGCCGTCCTTCGCCCTCACCCGCGGACGCTGGACCCCGACCCGCCGGCCACCGAGCGTCACCTCACCCGCTTCGCGGCCGTGACGGACTGCTGTGCGGTCAGGATCGTGCTGACCCTTCGGGCCCACGACATCGTCGACCCCGACCTCCATCAGCTCGTGCAGCACACCCAGCCCGACCCCGACGCTCAACGCCAGCAGCCCGTCCTTCGCTGCGTTCACCAGCTCGCCGAGTGCGACCTGCACGCTCGGCGGGAGCGCGAGCTCCGCTGGTTGCGTGTTCTCGTTGCCCAACTCGACCTGCACAGGCGATACGATCTTCACGGCGGTACCTCTCGTCTCGAATGGACTGATTTCGCACTCGCCACGCTCCCAGCACGAGCGGACGAGGCGGGAGGACCGCCACCTACAAAGTTCTACGAGCTACGGGACAACCTCGCCCCGAGCCTTACCCGGGATCAGTGCCCGCGTAGGCCGGTGAGCATGATCCGCACCGGCTCGCTGTATCGCTGAGCGAACGCCTCGGGGGTCAAGCCGATCCGGGCGATGCCATCGCTGTACTTGCTCAGGTACTCCCCGTTGGCGTCAGCGCGCGGAAGCTCGGGAGCGACCTTCGCGGTCGCGGAGAAGACGACGATGTCACCACCATGCCCATCGCCGGCGAAGTTCAGCGTCACCCGCGGGTTGCCCTTCAGGTTGGCGATCCGTGCGCTCGGCATGCTGTACATCAGCACCGACTCCTCGCCGTCCCACAGAAACCACACCGGGCTCGGGAGCGGCGCGCCCTTGGATGTCACCGTGGTGAGCCAGACGACCGTCTCCTCACGCAGGTGACGCGCGGCACGCGCGCCAAAGTCCGAACTCAGATCGATCATGCCGCGAGAATAGAACCCCAGCACAAGCTGCCGCCGGGCATCGCGGTCCGCACGATCGCAATGGTGGTGACGACCCAGCGCGGCGCGCGATCGCCTTGGCGACCAAGCGCTCGTGCGCGTCGGTGCGGCTCCATCGTCACCAGACAGGCCTCGGCGTCACGCGCGGACGAGCGCTTGTCGCGGAAGGCGGTCATGAGCGTCGGGGTTCGGTCCGATCGGCTGCCTTGCTCATCCGACGTAGGTTGCCGGCGTCAAAGCCGTTGGTAGATCCCGGTTGATCGGTCTCAGGCGGCGGTGTAGGTTCGCTGCCAACCGGGGTCTGCTGGGTGCGTTACGCCAGGCCGGCTCAATGTTTAGAAGAGGAGAAGCACATGCGCAGAGGCTTGATCACGATGGTGGCAATCTCAGCACTTTCCGTTCCGGTCATCGCGTCGGCGGCCGCAAGACATCGGGTTCGCTTCACGACCACGATCGTCGGTGCTGGCGTAACCGCCACGCAGTCGGCTTACGGGGCTCATGACTCGGTGTTCGGCAGCGGCGCTGGGATCCAGACCGTCAAGCTGAGCAGCACCGGCGGCAGCGACAGCGAGGTCACCTACTACGGCAATGCGAGCGCCAAGTCGAAGGGCACGTTCAAGCTCGGCACGCCGGATGCGAATGGCATCGCGGCGGTGACCGGCTCGGGCCGCGACATCAGCGGCACCGGCAAAGCGAAGGGTTTGAGCTCGACCTACACCTACACCGGCACCTACAACACGAAGACCACCGTCTATAGGGTGAAGCTGACCGGCACCTACACGTTCTGAGGGCCCGGCCCCCTGACTACGCCCGCTATCCGCCCGGTGACCGTGCGACGGAACCGTCACCAACTCGCGTGACTTGTGTAGGTGCCGGGGCAGCATCCGCCTGGAGGCGCCGCGGCCGGTCGTGTGCCCGCGCTGATGCATTCTGGCCGCAGCGGCACCGGTCAGGGCCATGGCAGCCGAGAGATGGGCAGATCAAAGCGTCCCGTCAGGGTCCGTCTCACGAGTCACACGCTCGGCGAGCCGACAACGCCGGGTGCCCGGCGCTGACGAGCACCTCGCGATGACCAGTCATCCGGCGCGGATGCGCTGTCAAGTGAGTTCGCGTGAAGGCGCGCGCCAGCTCGGCCGCTGCGTGGCGCGTCCTTCGGCGACCAGACGCGCTGTCGGAGATCGCCCTGTTTCGCGGTGGGAGTGCGGCTACCTCGCAGCGGTGTGCTCACGCGCCCATTGCACGATGCGACTCGAATCAGAGATCACGCTCCCGTCGTCAAGGACGAGGATCGGCACCTCCGGGGTGCCGCTCAGCCGGGTGACCTCGGCGCGATCAGTCTCGCGCGTGAGACGGTGCCACGGGACGGCGCGGTACCCCTTCACCGTCCGGATCTCATATTCGTGTCCGGCCTCATCAAGCGCCAGGGCTGCGCGGCCGCAGAAGTGACCGGCCTTCCCAAACGCCTTCTTCTGGCCGCACGTATAGAGGATCACTACGCCGAGCTTACCCGCCTAGAACAGGTCAACGACCTGATCTGGCCCACCTGGGACGGTCACTTTCGACGCTCGGCTTCGGCCTACGCCACTCTTGCTGTGGCGATCACAAAAACTCACGCCGCGTCGCTAGGCCGATCTCGTCCGCGTCATCGCTTTCGTCGCCTCCGCAAACTGGGGTCCCACGAGTGCATCGGCCGACTGTGGATGGTCCCGGCTGGCGCGCCCGCATGGTTCCTGTGCCGCGCTTGCGATCGCGCGCGCCGCGACCCCAGAACGGGGGAAGGAGGTCTCACACGCCGAAGCTGTCTGTGCCCTGCTCGTCGCCAAGACCGCGTTCTCGAGGCGACTCGGTCCGAGGACCGGGCTCGAAAGGGGAGACCTCTCGCGCGGACGCGAGAGGTCTGCGTGAATCCAAAAAGGTGCTGATTTGCATGTATTTCTGATGGGCACGGGTGGTTTCGAACCACCGACCTCTCGCGTGTGAAGCGTTTGGCCTCTGCTTTCAGAAGGCATCGTTTTGCAGGGAGTTTCGCGACAAACCCGGCGAACCGATGGGTCGGTTATCCATTTGGTTTGCTGGGGTTTATCGCGGTTCTGGTCCACAGAACTAGTTTGTGGACCAGCGGCGGCGCGCTCGTCGTGGGCGCGTCGCTCTCCTCGGGGCTTGACCGCTCCGAGGGGGTGTCAGCGAGGGCTTGAGCGATCGACAGCCGGGGGCTCGGCCGCGCGGGCAACCGTGGCGGCCGGGAACTTGCCCCTTAACGGCTTCGACCCCCATGTCAGCTGCGACAACAGCTGAGGGGGATCGAGGCGAAAACAGAAGCTCATGGTCCTGGGTCGAACTTGAGCAAAGGTTACTGCGGCCGCGGACGGACTCTTGTGGCCCGGCGACTGTCGCTGCCTACGCGCCTTTGGGAGGGGCGCGATGAGCAGGCCGGCGATCGCCGCCGTGTTCGCGCGCGACGAGCTCGCCGGCGGCGAGCGGCTGGTCGCGTTCTCACTCGCGAGCTTCGCCGGGCGCGACGACCGTGCGTGGCCGGGCGCCTCCGTCGCCGCGGCGCGTGCTGGCCTGTCGCGCAGCCGGTACCTGATGGTCCGCGACCGGCTCGTAGAACGCGGCCTGGTGGTCGTCGAGTCGGAGGCGTCGGGGCGCGGGCGCTCGAGCCTGCTGGCATTGCCGTTCGTCGCGCTGGAGCCGTGGTGGGAGGCGGAGATCAACGCGGAGCTGTTCGAGGCGGTCCTGTCTCGGACGCGGAGGCGCGGTCCGGCGCGGCTGCTGCTCGCGGCGATGGCGGCACTCGCGACGCGGACGGCGTCGTGTCCGGCCTGTCCAAGGAGGAGCTCTCCGCTGCTGCCGGCGTCGAGGATCGAACGTACCGGCGGGCGCGTGCGGAGCTGCTCGAGTGCGGGGAGCTCGAGCTGATCGAGGGCGGCGGGGGCCACGGGAACACAAACGTCTGGCAACTCCGGGCTTTGCCCGGTGCCGCGGCGGCCGCGGCGATACCCGCCAGACGGGTCGCGGCGCCCGCAGGCGCGAGGCCGCTGCTCGCGACCGTCGAGGCGGCGAATGATGAGAACTGTCCTGTCA
>JALYZB010000412.1 GCA_030945945.1 Actinomycetota bacterium
TGCCTGGGTCGAGACACCCAGGCACGCGATGTCCTGACGGCGATTCACCTCGCCTCGCGCGGGCTTCAGCTGACACCCCGCCAGAGCCTCGGGCCGGGCGCGCCGCTGCTGGCCGGGTCTGAGCTGCTCACCGCGCGCGAGGCCGAGGTGCTCCCGATGCTCCAGCAGGGCGGCACAAACGTCCAGATCGCCCAGGCCCTACAGGTCGGGGTGGAGACGATCCGCACCCACGCCCGCAATATCTATCGCAAGCTGGGCGTCGCCTCACGCCGCGAGCTGGTCGCGCTACCGCCGCGCACCCTGCCACCAGACCCCCAGGACGCGACCGAACGCTCACCGCGGCGCTGGACGGCCCCGGCGCGCGAACGACATCGCCGTCCCAGCGCACGCCGCTAACGGCTCGTCGTCGACGGGGCTGCGACGCGTCTGCGAGTCGCAGCGAAAGTCCTCGTGCCGATCGGATCGTCGGCGGCCTCGAAAAAGCCGGTCTCCTCATGCGCCCCGGTGATCTCTGCGGCCAGGGCGACTCTGACCTCAGCCGAAATGTGCCTGTGGCCGCCAGCGCGCGTCAGCGAGATGAGCGAGGCGTCTGATCGGCCTGCGGTGGCTGGCGCGCGCCTGGCCCTCGCGCGGGACCCAACTGGCCGTAGATCCCCAACGGGCCGCTGCCGTTGTCCCGCTCACGTTCAGAGAAGCGTGCCGCCCCGGTCTCATGCCACATGTCGCCCAGGCCGCCGGTGAGCTCAGCTTAGGGACTTCCCAATCGCCGCGCGAGGCGGCGAGCACGATCTGACGCTGCGGCGCGAGATGCGCAGCTGGTCGGCCGTTGCGGCCGCGGAGTGGGCTCGGGCCTGGTCGACGAAAAGCTCGTCGGCGCGTGGCGAGCAACGAAAGAGCAACCTGGCTGCGAGCTGTGGCCAGGACGGCAATTGCCAGCGGCACCAGCCCTGAAGCTCCGAGCGCATGAAGCTCCAACGTCAAGCGAAGGGGGGTCGGCGCTGCCAGCCCTGAACTTCGAGGTCGATGACCACGCCACGACCGCCGCCGTGGCCGCAATGAGGATCTATCCACGTTTGCCGACCGCGGCATGCGGTGGGCGCGGCGTATGCAGTCGTGCGAGGCCGTGAGCAGCTTCGTGAAGCCTGGCAGCCGAGAGGAGCGGCTAGGTCCTATCGCAGCACGTTGTGGTCCACGAGTGAGTGAGCCCGATCTCCCCCGTCCTCCCCCTGGCGGCCCCCAAAGAACACCTGCCACGGTGGACGACCGACACGGGAATTCCCCCGGTCAGGACAAACGACGCTGGTGTCACGCTCCAGTGTCGCGCCACCTGGGGTTGACCTGGTAGGCGATTGCCCGCTCGACCCGCGCGGAAGCCTGCGATCGGAGACACGAGCTGGAAGGCGTTGGCGGCTGCGCGGTCAGCAAAGGCTTGGAGACAGAGCATCGTTGCCTGCACACGCGAGCAGCAACCGGCAGGCCAAAGTCAGGAAGTTGTTCATAGGTTCGCGGCGGGTTCGGCGAAGCGAGGGACCAGCTGGGGGTTACCTCAGCGCCTGGCAAGCCAACCGCGGGCGGCGCCACGCCGGCCACGTTCGCGATCAGGTCCGACGTAAGCCGGCGTGCAGATGGTGCAGCCGACCGCAAGGCGGGCAGCGGCAGATCGCGAAGGCAGCCACGCAGAATCGCAAGCAGGCCAGAGCAGCTACGCCGGAACCCGATGCGCCTGCTCGGACACGATCTTCGAGGGGTCTGGTCTCAGCAGCGCGAGCCGTCGAGACCGCCGCTTTCGGCCGCGAGCCGCTGTGTTGAGCATGTGCCGAGACGCCCGCGAGACTCCGTGTTCGTGAATGAGCAGCCAGAGCGGACAGTCTCCGGAACCCGGACGAGAAGCTACGACCAATTGGTGAGGCTTGCGCGGCGCTGTTTCGCTGCTTCTACGTCGTCCACCGGCCGCGGGAGTCGCCGCTTTCGGTTTAGCTGGCCGCGAGCCTCGAGCAGAAGCCGACCCGGGCACCGACCGGTACCGTTCGTGAGGCAGCGCGGCAGTGACCAGCCCACCGCCCGGCTCGCCACCCCGACCGTGCCCGACCGACTGCCCCTGCTCGCGTGATCCGGCGGCTGTTCGAGGAGAGCGCCCCGAACCGCGGTCCAGCTCGCATCACCACTCAACGCGCGCGCGTGGCTGAATCGCGCGAGTCTTGCCCTGGCCCGAGCCGTAGAGACGCCCCGTATCGTTTCGCCGCCGGCGGGCGCCC
>JALYZB010000418.1 GCA_030945945.1 Actinomycetota bacterium
GCGACCACACGCGATCATTGGGAGACGCTCGTCCGGGCCAGGGCGATCGAGAACCAGTGCTTCGTGATCGCCGCCAACCAGATCGGTGAGCACCCGGGCGGCTTTCGCTGCGGCGGGCGCACGCTGATCGTCGACCCCTGGGGGACGGTGCTCGCCGGCGCGCCTGATGTTGAGACGGCGATCGTCACCGAACTCGATCTCCGCCGGGTGGCCGACGTGCGCGGCCGGCTGCCCGCGTTGAAGCACCGCCGGCCGGCGGTCTACGGATGGGACCTGTGATGACGGCGGCCGCCACCGACAAGCGGCGGGTCATCCTCAACGCCGCCCTGCGGGTGTTCGCGCGCCAGGGGTTTCACACCTGCCGGGTCTCGGACATCGCCGACGAGGCCGGCGTGGCCTACGGGCTCGTGTACCACTACTTCTCCTCCAAGGAGGAGATCCTCGACACGCTGTTCCTCGATCGCTGGGACGTGATGCTGGCCGCCATCGCCGAGGCCGACGGCTCAGGCCGGTCGCCGCGGGAGAAGCTGCACGCGATCGCCGCGTTCATCGTGGACTCCTACGGCCACGACCCCGAGTTGATGAAGGTGATCATCGTCGAGGTGACGCGGGCGGCCAACACGTTCGGACGCACCCACCTGGCCAAGATCCGCGAGGCCTATGCGGGCATCGCCGCAATCGTGTCAGCGGCTCAGCACGATGGCGTGTTTCGCGATGACATCACCCCGGAGTTCGCGGCCCAGGCCTTCTACGGCTCAGTCGAACAGGTGCTGACGGGCTGGATCTTCGAGACCGGGCCGGTCGACGACTCCGAGCTCGAGCGCGCCAAGACTCAGATCGTGCAAACCATCTGTCGGGGACTGGAACGGACATGACCGTTTTGGCCCGGTTCGGGTTTGCGCACCGCCTGTCCGGGCACAGTCTGCTTCAATCCTCCGCTATGTCTGAAAGTCCCCTCGTCAAACGACTCATGTATTCCGGGCTGCTGGCCGGAATCGGTGCCGTGGCCAGCATCGCCACGACCCGATTGGCCGCAGTGATCTGGACGCGGGTCTTCGGGGAGGAGCCGCCCGAGTGAGCGAGCAGCCCGAGAGCCCCGCGACGCCGGGAGCGGACGAGCCGGCCGCGCTCGTGCCCGCCGAGGCGACCGCCGTGCAGCCCACCGGTGGTGAGCCGACCGGCAGCGAGCTGGCGCCGGACCCGGTTGCTCCCGAGCCCGTGGTCCCGGTGACGCCGGCCGTCGAGCCACCCGTCTGGACCCCGCCGGCCCCGCCGGCCCCGCCTCAGGACACTGCCGGTCCGTCCGGGGCCGCCGGTCTGTCCGGGGCCGCCGGTCTGTCCGGAGCCGCAGCCGTCACTGCTGATCGCCCCGAAGTTGCCGTCGGCGCTGCGTTTGCCGGCGGTCTCGTCCTCGCCCTGATCCTCAAGCGCCTTGCCCGCTAAGAACGACAACGTCGCCGCGGCGCTGACCGAGGTCTCCGAGCACCTCTCGGTCCTCGTGCGCGAGGAGATCGAGCTCGCCAAGGCCGAGATGACCGAGAAGGTCTCGAGCCTCGCGCGCGGGGGCGCCGCGGTCGCGGTCGGTGCCGTGTTCGGGGTGTTTGCGCTCGTGTTCTTCCTGATCACACTCGCCTGGATTCTCGATGCGATCTTCGTCGACGGCGCCGGTGATATCTGGGTCGGGTTCGCGATCGTGTTCGCCGTGCTCGGGGTTGCCACCGGCGGCGCCTGCCTGTTCGCATGGCGCAAGCTCAAGGTCGGCGCCCCGAAGCCCACGATGGCGATCGATGAGGCCCGCAAGATTCGGGCCACCGTCAAGCCGGGCCGGGGCGACTGATGGCGTCGCGCTCGCCGGATGAGATCCGGGCCTCGATCGAGGCCAACCGGCTCGAGCTGGGCACCGCCGTCGAGCGGCTGCGGGTCGAGGTTGTCCGGCTGACGGACTGGCGCGGTCAGCTGCGCCAGTATCAGCCCCAGGTGCTGATCGGGGCCGGCGTGGCCGGCTTCGTGCTCGGTGGGGGCGTGGCCGCGATCGGCGCGCTCACCTTCGGGCGGCGCAAGCGCAAGAAGAATCTGCTCAACCGGTGACCATTTCCGGCCGGTCCGGGCCGGTCCGGGCTGGTCCGCGGTCAGGCCAGCAGGAAACTGGGCAGCCCGCCGGCGCCGAGCAGCCCCGGTCCCACGTGCGAGCCGATCACCGGTCCGATCTCGGAGATGACGCGGGGCGGAACGCCGAAGATCTCGGTGCCCCGGCTGGCGAGCTCCTGTGCCTCGGCGGGGGCCTGAATGTGCTGGACCATCCACGCGTCGGCGCCGTCCTGCGCCCGGCTGCGCAGCAGCTCGACCATCCGCTCAAACGCGCGCTTGGAGGTGCGGACGCGCTCGACCGGGGTGATCTCGGACTCGACGGTGAGGATCGGCTTGATCTTCAGCGCCGAGCCGAGCCAGGCCTGGGCGCCGGCGATCCGGCCACCCCGACGCAGGTACTCCAGGGTGTCGATCGCGAACCACATCTTCAGTGATGCCCGTGCTTCGCGCGCCCGCTCGAGCACCTCGGCGCCGCCGCCCCCGCCACGGGCAGCGGCGGCCGCGGCCAGGATGACCAGGCCCTCGCCGCCGCAGGCGGTGGCCGAATCGAACACGAACACCGAGCCGGCGCGCTCGCCGAGCTGCTCGCGGGCCTGCTCAGCGGAGCGCACGGTGCCCGACATGCCGCCGGCGAGGTGAATCGACACGATCTCATGACCTGCGTCCAGCAGCGGCTCGTAGACGGCCAGGAAGTCTCCGATCGACGGCTGTGAGGTCGTCGGCAGCTGCGGCTCGTCACCGAGCCGGCGGTAGTAGGCGTCATAGTCGCGGACGTCGCTCTCGCGTTGCACTCCCTCGGGCCAGCGCACGTACAG
>JALYZB010000432.1 GCA_030945945.1 Actinomycetota bacterium
GCCCTACGGGGCGGCGCTGAAGTGGCCCGCGCCGCGGACCGAGGGGGCGCGGCGCCCGGCCCGCACGGCCGGCGCGTACGTGGTCCTGGCCGGCGGGGAGCCCGTCGTCTATCTCGAGCGGGGCGGCAGGGCACTGCAGACGCTGGTCGATCGCGGCGACGGGCGGCTGCAGCCCGCGCTGGCGGCGCTCGTCGAGCACGTGCGCGGAGGCCGGATCAAGCGCCTGGGCCTTGAGCGGGTCGACGGGGAATCGGCGATGAGCTCGCCGCTGGCCCCGCTGCTCACCGAGCTCGGCTTCCAAGAGGGTCCGCGGCGGCTGACGCTGACCGCCTGAGGGATGCCGGAAGGAGACACCATCGCCTACGCCGCCGCCCGGATGCGGCCGGTGCTCGAGGGAGCCGTGCCCGAGGAGATCCGCACCCCGCACCCGCGCCACCGCATGGACCACTGGCCCCGGAGGCTCGGCGGCCGGGCGGTGACCGAGGTCCGGACGCACGGCAAGCACCTGTTCGTCGCCTTTGAGGGTGATTACGTGCTGCACTCGCACCTGCGTATGACGGGCTCCTGGGGCGTGTACCCCGACGGCAGGCGTTGGCGGCGTTCACCGCGCCGGGCGTGGCTCGTGCTGCGCAACCGCGGCCACGACGTGGTCCAGTTCGACGGCCCGGTCCTGGAGCTGCTCACCGAATCCCGGGCACGCTTCGATCAGCGCCTGGCTGCGCTGGGCCCCGACGTGCTCGCGGCCGAGTTTGACCACGCCGCGCTTCTGCGACGGCTGCGCGGCGACGACCCGACGCGCGGGATCGGCGATGCGCTGCTCGATCAGCGCAACGTGGCCGGGATCGGAAACATCTGGAAGGCCGAGGGCTGTTGGGAGGCGGCGGTCGATCCGTGGCGCTCGGTCGGCGATATCTCCGACGACGAGGTGCGCGCGATCATCACCGGCGTGCGCCCGCGGATGCTCGTCTCGGCGACCCACGGGCGCATGGACGACGAGCCCCGGGTCTTCCGCCGCAACGGCCGGCCGTGTCCGCGCTGCGGGACCAGGATCCTCGCGCGAGGCCAGGGCGACGACAACCGCACGACCTTCTGGTGCCCCGGATGTCAACGCTGAGCGATCCCCGCGAGCCGCGGCCGGTCAAGCGCGTCGGTCACAAGGGGGCCGACCGGATCGCGCCCGGCAACACGGTCGCGAGCTTTGACGCTGCGCTGGACGCCGGTGTGGACATGATCGAGTTCGACGTGCTGCCGCACCGTGGGACCGGCGAGCTGCATCTCGCCCACGACTACGAACACCTCGAGGGCCGCGGCGCGCTCACCCTCGCACAGGGGCTCGAGCATCTCGCCTCGGGCCCGTTCGGCGATGTCGAGCTCAACGTGGACCTCAAGTTGCCCGGGTATGAGCTCGAGGTACTGGCCGCGCTCCGCGCCCATCGGCTGCTGGATCGGGCCCTGATCTCCACCCAGTACCGCGAGAGCCTCGCCGTCCTGCGCACGGCCGAGCCGGGCGCGAGGCTGGGCTGGTCGGTCCCCAAGCTGCGCCAGGATCCGTTCCGCAATCCGCTCATGTGGATCCCGGCCTCGCTCGTCGTGATCGGCTGGCGTGCGCTGCTGCCCAGGTGGGCGGCGCGGGCACTGCGGGCCCGCGAGTGCACGGCGATGATGGCTCACTGGCGCCTGGTCACGCCCCGGCTGGCCCGGGCGGTCGGGGCGGCGGAGGGTGAGCTCTACGTGTGGACGGTCGACGACGCGGCGCGGATCGCGCGGTTGGAGGCGATGGGCGTGACCGGGATCATCACCAACGATCCCCGGCTGTTCGGGGTGCGGTAGCCGCGGCAACTGGAGGCTTGGATATTTGATGCCATATCGGCACGAGATATCCAAACCTCACGCAAGGGGCGTGGCCGTCGCGGCGAGCGCCGGTCAGCGGATCTGACAGGTGGCGGCGCTGAACCGCGGCGGACTGCCGAAGTCGGCGCTGGGGTGACCACCCGTGGTGAGCATCGGCGTCGTGCCGAGGGTCTGCCCCGAGCGCCGCCAGATGAAGCGGACGCTGGCTTGCAGCATCGGCGTTCTGCCCCTGAACGTGTAGGTCGCGCCGCCCTGTTGCAGACCATGGGCCGAGCGGCCGAGCCGGAGCGTCTTCGCCGTCCCGGGGTCGGTCACAAAGGTCTGCTTGGCTCGGTTGTAGTAGTCGAGGTGAATCTCCATCGACATCCATGACGCGAAGCCGAGCGAGGGCATCTGGCCACGGACTCCGAGCACGTGGGGATCAGCCCGGCTGTCGCAGATGTTGACGGTGGCCCACAGGGTCCTGGCGCGCTGCGCGCGCGCGATCGCCGTGCGGATCTGCGCCGGCGTCGGATTGGCGCCGGCAGGGGATGCTCCAGCGGTCGCGGTCACCGCGGGCAGTGAACCCGCGGCGAGCGCCCCCACCAGTACGGTTGTCGCGATTGCCGGGCGCACAACGGTGACGATATCGATATGTGATGGATCCTCGTCCGGCACGTAGTGAGAGTGTGATTGAGTCAGTGACGATCCTCGGTGGGTCCGGCGTCCAGGCCGCCTGGGATCGGTTCGAGGCGCTGTATCGCTCCAGTCGCGATGACGTGTTCGCCTACGTGGCCACGATGTTCGGTGACCACGCGGCTGCCGAGGACGTCACCGCGATGGCCTTCGAGCGGGCCTACCGGCGGCGGCGAACCTTCGATCGCCGCCGCGGCGCGGAGCGGGCCTGGCTGTTCGGCATCGCCCGCAATGCCGCCCTGGACGAGCTGCGCAGGCGCCGCCGGACCGTGGCGCTGACCGCCGAGCCGCCGGACATCGGCGCTCCGGCGGTCGAGGACGGGGCCGAGCTGGCGCTGCGCCGCACCGTGGTCCGCGACGCGATGCGCGCGCTGCCCGCCCGCGAGCGCGAGATCGTGGCGCTGAAGTTTCACGCCGGGCTGACCAACCTCGAGCTGGCGGGTGTGCTCGGGGTCAGTGAGAGCGCGGCCGGCACGCTGTTGCACCGGACGATGGAGAAGCTGAGAAAGGCCTGTGATGAGTCCCCACGATGACCTTGCCGATCACACTCTCGCGGTGATCGATCAGACCCTGGCCGGGGATCCGGTGTCGGCGCAGGATGCCGAGCTCGCCGAGCTGACGCTGTTGCTCGCTGACGAGCGACCCCGGCT
>JALYZB010000483.1 GCA_030945945.1 Actinomycetota bacterium
GGTCAGGACGGTCCGCAGCAGCCGGCCGCGCCGCTGGCGCAGGCTGCCTTCAAAGCGCGGCTGACGGCGCGTGGGCCGGGCACCCGCCGCGTCACCGGGGCCCAGGCATCCGGCGCGCACCGGGCACGGTTCGCAGCGCGGACGGGCCGTGCACACCCGTTGGCCGAACTCCATCACCGCCTGTCCGGCGCGCCACGGGTCAGCGGTGATGTCCACTCCGGCCGGAAACCGCCTGGTCAGGACGCGCCGGACGTTGACGTCGAGCGGGAGCACGGGCTGCTCGAGCGCAAAGCAGCGGATCGCCGCCGCCACGTAGGGACCGACGCCGGGCAGCTCGGTCAGGTCATCCGGCCACCCCGAGGCGACCACGATCTGCGCCGAACGGTGCAGATCGCGCGCTCTCCGGGGATATCCTAGGCCCTGCCATTGACCGAGCACCTCAGCCAACGACGCGGAGGCGAGCGCGTCCACCGTCGGCCAACGCGTCATCCACGCCGTCCAGGCCCCGGCGGCGCGCGACACGGTGGTCTGGGCCGACATGACCTCCGAGACCCAGACGGAGTAGACGTCACGCGTTCGGCGCCAGGGCAGGGGGCGAGCGTGCGCTGAGAACCAATCGATCACCGCGGCCAGCGCCGGGTCGGTGACCTCAGTCGGCCGCACGGTGTCGGGAGGGCTCGCCATCACGGCATGCTCGCACGGGTGATCGCCGGTGCGAGCGCTCGTGGACCCCCCGGAGCGGCCAGACCCACTAGCCGATCCTCGGGTCGACCCCGGGCCTGCCCCCGCTGACCTGAGCGCGGCGGGCGGCGAGGAATCGCTGCTCCTGGAGGTTGGCGGTAAGGCCCAGGGCGACGTCGTAGGCCCGTACCGCGTCGGCGTCGCGACCAAGGCGGCGCAGCAGCTCGGCGCGGGTGGCGTGATAGGGGGCGTAGCCGCCGAGATCGAGCGCCTCGGTCCCGTCCAGACCGGCCTGCGCCCCATGCACCTCGGCCGCGGCGATCGCCCGGTTGAGCGCCACCACCGGGGTCGGCGTGAACACGAGCAGCTGGTCATACAGCGCGAGGATCTGGCCCCAGTCGGTCAGTGCCGCGGTCGCCGCGTCACTGTGAACGGCGTTGATCGCTGCCTGGATCTGAAAGGGGCCGGGCTGGTTACGAGCCAGCAGGCGGCGGACGATCGTCTGCCCGGCCCGGGTCCGCGAGCGATCCCAGCGTGCGCGGTCCTGATCCTCCAGGCGCACAAGTGACCCGTCCGGGGCCGTGCGAGCGGGCCGGCGGCCATCGATCAGCAGCAGGAGCGCGAGCAGGCCAAGCGCCTCGGGCTCGTCGGGCATCAGCTCGGCGACCAGCCGGGCGAGGCGCAGCGCCTCCGCGCACAGGTCAACTCGTACGAGCTCATCCCCCGATGACGCGGTGTAGCCCTCGTTGAAGATGAGATAGAGGACGGTGAGCACCGACCGCAGGCGGTCGGGCAGCTCGGCGTCGTCCGGGATCCGGAACGGGATGGTGGCCGCGGCGATCTTCCGCTTGGCGCGGACCAGGCGCTGGGCCATGGTCGCCTCGCCGGCCAGGAACGCGCGGGCGATCTCGGGGGTCTGCAATCCGCCCAGCAGCCGCAGGGTCAGTGCGATCCGGGCCGCGGGCGCCAGCGCGGGGTGACAGCAGGTGAAGATCAGGCGCAGGCGGTCGTCGCCCATCGGCCCGGGGTCAGGTTCATCTCCGTGCATGCCCGTGGCCTCGATCTGGCGGGCGTCCCGGGAGGACTCGCGGCGGATCACATTGATCGCCCGATTGCGGGCCGTGACGGTGATCCACGCCCCGGGGTTGGCGGGACGCCCGTCGTCCGGCCAGCGCTGCAGCGCGATCACGAAGGCGTCCTGCACGGACTCCTCGGCAAGATCGATGCTGCGAAACTGGCGCACGAGAGCGGCGATCGCCCGACCGGACTCCTCGCGGAAGATCGCCGCGACCTCGTCGGCCGCGATCACCGGCGCTCGGTCCTCACACGGACTGGAACGGCCGGACCTCAACCGGATTGCGACACGCCCGGGCCCCGTGGTCGGCCCAGGCCAGGGCGGCATCGAGATCCGCGGCCTCGATGATCCAAAAGCCACCGATGTGCTCCTTGGACTCAGCGAACGGTCCGTCGGTGAGCACAGCGTGGTCGCGCTCGATCCGGACCACGGTCGCGGTCTCCGGCGGCTGCAGGCCGCCCGCGAACACCCAGGCTCCGGAGCCGCGCAGCTGCTCGTTGAACGCCTCGACATCAGCGAACACGCCGGCCATCGTCTCGGGATCGGGCGGTGGCGCGTCGTGAGTGTCGTGGACTGACAGCAGGTACTGGGTCATCTCGGGTGCCTCCTTGGTGACGTTCTGACTCGTGCGCGCGGTCGGGCTGCGGGCGAGACGCGAGCCGGGCGGCCCACCTTAGGGC
>JALYZB010000008.1 GCA_030945945.1 Actinomycetota bacterium
CCGTGGGCGATCGTGTCGCGCACGTCGCCGATGCCCGAGTCACCCGACAAGGCCAGGGCCCCACGACCGACGAGCTTGGCCCCGGTGTAGGCCTTGGGATTGTGCGAGGCGGTGCACATCAGGCCACCGTCCAGTTCCCGGGAACCGACCAGGAAATACAGCATCTCGGTCCCGACCTGCCCGGCGTCGAGCACGGTCGCCCCCTCGGCGACCATTCCGTCCCGGTAGGCGCCGGCCATCTCCGGTGCCGACAGCCGCATGTCCCGGCCCAGGCCCAGCGACAGCTCGCCGGCCGGCTTACCGGCCCGGCGGGAGATCACCCGGGCAAAGGAGCGGCCGATCGCATGAGCGCCGACGGCGTCGAGTTGCTCGCCGTAGAGGCCGCGGATGTCATAGGCCTTGAAGATCGCGGGATCGAGGGGATCGGTCATCGCTTCCGATCATGCCTGATAATCCGGCGCCGTGAGACCACGCGTGGCCATACTCTGCGGGGGTCGGGGCACCCGGTTACAGGAGCGCACCGGCTCGATCCCCAAGCCGATGGTGGAGATCGGGGGGCGGCCGATCCTGTGGCACGTGATCCAGATCTACCTCGCCCAGGGCTTTGACCGCTTCCTGCTGCTGACCGGCTACCGGGGCGAGCAGATCGAGCACTTCGTGATCGCCTCCGACTGGCCGCCGGGCGTGGACATCGCCTGTCTGGCTACCGGTGTCGACACTCCGACCGGCGGGAGGGTGCATCACGCCCGGGCCGCGCTCGGCGGTGAGGACTTCTGCCTGACCTACGCCGACGGTGTCGCCGACGTCGACCTCGCGGCGCTGCTGGCCGATCACGCCGGCAATGGCGCGACGGCAACCATGACCGTGGTGCAGCCCGAGCTGCAGTTCGGGGTCGCGCAGCTCGGCGCGGACGGCCGGGTGCGCGGATTCACCGAGAAGCCCCGGAGCGAGTACTGGATCAACGGCGGCTTCTTCTGCTGCACGGCGAAGCTCTTCGATGTGCTGCAGGCCGACTCGGTGCTCGAGCGCGAGCCGCTGGAGCGCCTGGCCGCGGGCGGCGCGCTGCGCGCCTACCGGCACGCGGGCTACTGGGAGTGCCTGGACACCTACAAGGACGCCGTCGTACTCAATGATCTGTGGGCAACCGGAGGCGCGCCGTGGAAACTGTGGAACTGAAGGGCCGTACCGCGCTGGTCACCGGCGCCTACGGGCTGCTCGGGGCCTGGCTGACCAAGGCGCTGCTGCAGGCCGGGGTTCGGGTGGTGACGATCCGTCGCGACGACGCGGCTCAGTCGGCGCTGGCCCTGCTCGGCCTGGCCGACCAGGTCGACACCGTGCACGGGGACATCGTCGCCGACGGTCTGGTCGAACGGACGATCGGCGAGTACGACGTCGACAGCGTCTTTCACCTCGCCGCCCAGACCCAGGTCGGCACCGCGCATCGCTCGCCGCTGTCCACCTTTGAGACCAACATCCGCGGGACCTGGCTGCTGCTGGAGGCCTGCCGCCGCCACGCGTGCGCCAGCGTGATCGTCGCCTCCTCGGACAAGGCCTACGGGCGCCAGCTGCAGCTGCCCTACACCGAGAGCCAGGCGCTCACGCCGACCTTTCCCTATGACGTGTCCAAGGCGGCGGCCGACCTGCTGACCCGCTCCTACTTCCACACCTACGGCCTGCCGGCTGCGGTGACGCGCTTTGCCAACCTCTACGGCGGTGGTGACACCAACCGTCAGCGGTTGATCCCCGAGACGATCGGAGCCGCGCTGGAGCGCCGTTCGCCGGTCATCCGTTCGGATGGATCCCCCGAGCGTGACTTCCTCTACGTCGAGGATGCCGCCCAGGCCTACCTGGCGATCTGGCGCCGCCTGCTGGCCGGCGGGGGCGGCGGAGAGGCCTACAACGCCGGAGGCGGCTCACCGCACCGGGTGGGTGACGTCGTGGCCCTGATCTGCCGTCTGGTCGGGACGGGCGTTAGCCCCGACATCCGCGGCCAGGGCGTACCCGCCGGTGAGATCGACCGCCAATGGGTCGATGCCTCCAAGCTGCGCGAGCAGACCGGCTGGGAGCCTCGCGTCGGCCTCGAGCAGGGCCTTGCGCACGCGATTGCCTGGTACCGCGATCACCCAAACGCCCTCCGCCCGGTCCTATAGTCCAAGCCATGTCAGGTCATTCGAAATGGGCATCGATCAAGCACAAGAAGGCGATCGTCGACCAGCGTCGCGGCCAGCATTTCACCAAGCTGGCGCGCGCCGTGACGGTCGCCGCGCGGGAGGGCGGGGGAGACCCGATCGGCAATCCGGCGCTCGCGCTGGCCATCCAGAAGGCCCGCGACGCCTCGATGCCCAAGGACAACATCGAGCGCGCGATCGCCAAGGGCACGGGCGAGGGCGTTGACGCCGACGCCCTGGAGAACGTGCTCTACGAGGGTTACGGGCCGGGCGGGGTCGCGCTGCTGATCGAGGCGGTCACCGAGAACCGCAACCGCACCGGCGCCGACGTCCGCCACGCCCTGTCCAAGCACGGCGGCAACCTCGGCGAGCCGGGCTCGGTCTCCTACCTGTTCGACAAGCGTGGCGTGATCCTCGTCGACGCCTCGCGCTATGACGAGGACGATCTGATCGCCGCGATCGATGCCGGCGCACAGGACATCGCGCCCGACGACGACGTGTTCGAGATCATCACCGAGCCATCCGACCTCGGAGCAGTGCGCGAGGCGCTTCAGACGGCCGGCGTGGAGATCGAATCGGCCGATGTCACCCAGCGCCCAAAGTCGCGGGTGCCGGTGCAGGAGTCCGACGCGATGCGGTTGATGAAGCTGATCGACACGCTCGAGGAGTTCGACGACGTCGGCGCGGTGCACGCCAACTTCGACGTTGACGCCGACGTGCTCGAGCGGATCGCCGGCTGAGCCGGCTCGCTACCCTCGGGCACCTCCATGCGCAAATCATTCACACTCACCGGCGCGCTCGTCGCCGTGGCTATCGCGGTATCGGCCTGTGGCTCCAGCGGCTCGACGGCCGCTGGGGTGCTCACGGCGCCCTCGCAGGGCCAGACCCAGGCCGCCGTCACCTCCGCCAGCGCGAGCGCCACCACACCCACCACGAGCTCGACCAGCACGAGCACCACGCCGCTGCCCGCGGCCCTGAAGACCAAGCCCAAGGTCGTTCCGCCGTCGGGCCCGGCGCCGAGCAAGCTTGTCGTCAAGGACCTGATCACGGGCACCGGACCGGCCGCCGCCGCAACCTCGACGGTGACCGTCAACTACGTTGGCGTCCTTGACAAGGGCGGCAAGGAGTTCGACTCGTCCTGGAAGCGGGGCACGACGGCCGCGTTCCCGCTCAGCGGGGTCATCCCGGGCTGGCAGCAGGGCATCCCGGGGATGAAGGTCGGAGGCCGGCGCGAGCTGATCGTGCCCGCCAGCCTGGCGTACAAGAACCAGGCTCAGCCGGGAATCCCGGCTAACTCGGCCCTCGTTTTCGTGATCGACCTACACGGCGTCTCCTAGTCCCGTCGCGCGGCGGCTCGTGCTCTGACGAGTCGTCGCTCGCGGGCGGGGCCGGTACTGGCGGGTCGGCCGCCGTGAGCGGGTGCGCCCGGTGCAGGCTGACCGCGTTCGACACTCCCTTGACCCGATGGCGCCCGGCCGCCGACCACAGAAATGCGTCCGGGGCGGCGGCGCGCACCTCCTGGGTGCAGAGCACGCTTCCGGGGCGGGCCACCCCGGTCACCCGGCTGGCCAGGTTGACCGGGTTTCCGAAGTAGTCCCCAGCCCGGACGACGGCGGGTCCGAGCGCGATCCCCGCGCGCAGGCTCGGCAATCCGGCCTCCGCGACGGCGTCCACGAAGGCCAGCGCGACCGTGACCAGGGCGCCGGGATCGGGACTGACGAACATCGCCGCGTCCCCGATCGTCTTGATCAGGCGCACCGGAGGCGAGGCCACCGAGGCTGCCAACCCGGCGAGGCGCCCGGCCACGCTGCCCAGCTCACGCAACTCGACCTGCCCGGCGAACCGGGTGAAGCCGACGAGGTCCGCGAAGGCCACCGCCACGTCCTGCGCGCCGGTCGCGTCGCCCGCCTCCAGCTGGGCCCGCCCGAGCATCCCGCGCCCGACGCTGTCGCGCAGCTGCGCGGTAAAGCCCGCCACCAGCACGGGCTCGAACACCGGGGTGAGTTGCTGGGCGAGCGCCTCGAAGCGAGCCGCCACTGCCTCCTCGTTGTCACCCGGGCTCAGGAACGTCTCGGTGAAGGCGGCGGTGATCGTCGCCGCCAGGCGCGCCATCCCCTCGCCGAGCACCCGCGTGATCTCGGCGATTGCGTCCGGGCTGAAGCCCGCGTCGAGGAACTGCTGCGCCGAGCGGGCGGCGCTGACGTCCTCGTCGGAGAACACTCGGTCGCCGGGCTGGGGAGTCGGCAGCCCGAGCAGACGCCGCATCAGGATCATCGTGTCCACCGGCAGCCCGGTCTCGGAGTGGATCTCCTCGGCGGTGTGGCTGCCGCCCAGCACCCGGTCCACCGGCAGCAGCACGAGCCGGTCCTCGTCCACGGCGCGCTTGAGGTCAGCGAGCTCGAACCCGTCGGCGAGCATCCGGGTGAGCAGCTGCGCGCGGCCCGCACGGGCGTCGCCCTCGAGCTCGTCCAGCAGGCCCTCCGCCGCGAAGTCCACCCGGGCATGATGTCCGATCGGGGACCGAGGCGCTAGGATCCGGCGACCTCGCGAGCGCCGCTCACCGTCATTTGCGCTCGTCAACGTCTTCGCATTCAAAGAGCCTTTCCATGCTTTCGATACTCATGCCCGTCTACAACGAGCGCGAGCGCGCCGAGCGCGCGATCGCCGAAGTGCTTGCCACTGAGCTCCCGAGTGAGTTCGAGCTGATCATCGTCGATGACGGTTCAACCGACGGGACGCGCGACATCCTGCGCTCCACCGAGTGGGACGACCGCGTTCGGCTGTTTGAACACGACCACAACCAGGGCAAGGGGGCCGCGATCCAGACGGCGCTGGCCCAGGCCCGAGGCGATTTCTCGGCCATCTTCGACGCCGACCTGGAGTACGATGCCGCCGACCTCGGGCTGCTCATGCCCCCCCTGCTGGACGGACGCACAAACGCCTCATTCGGCGTCCGCGCGTTCGACGGCTACACGAGTCACTCGTTCCTGTTCGTGATGGGCAACAAGGGTGTCACGCTGGCCTGCAATGTGCTCTACAACGTGTACCTGCACGACATCATGACCTGCCACAAGATGATCCGGACCGATCTCTTCCGGCGTCTGGCGCTGCGCTCGGCCGGCTTTGCCATCGAGCCTGAGATCACCGCCCGGCTGGTCCAGCACCGGGAGCGGATCTTCGAGGTCCCGGTCCACTACCGGGCGCGCTCCAACGAGGAGGGCAAGAAGCTCACCGCCGTCGATGGCCTGCGCGTGATCGCGACCCTACTTCGCTGCCGCTTCAGCCGCCCGTAGCGCGCCGGCTCGCCCGCCCCTGAGCCGGTGAGCCGACGATGCGGTGCTGCGGCGTGTCCGCGGGCTCTGGCGCCGGGTGGCGGCGACTCCGGTCGGCACCGGACCGAGCTGGGGTGTCGTGCTGTAGATGCCCTGCAGCACGCTGAACAGCGGCGTCGGGTTGCCGAACTGGTCAAGCGCCCCCTTCTCGACGAAGGGCGGGTTGCCGAGCGGATCGCCGCCGGTCCACCCGGGATGCGCGGCGAAGCTCTGCATCGCGAACCACATCGCGGCCGACAGGTAGGGCTTGGCGGCGAATACCCCGAGGTGGTAGCGCGCCGCGTCGGCCTGGAAGGCGTAGGTGCCGCGCTCGTCGACGGGCCCGGAGCGGTTGCCCTCGAACCCGAACTCGGTGATCATCAGCCCCTTGTTGGGGTAGCAGGCGTGCAGGCTGTCCAGAAACGGTCCGAGCGCATCACGGTCGTCGGTGGTGCCGCCGCCGGCGTCGAACCAGCCGAAGTAGTCGTTGTAGCCGATCACGTCCAGCGGGGCGTAGGCGCTCGGGCAGGCCACCCCGGGCCAGTCGGCGATCGCCATCCCGACCGGTCGGGTGGGATCGAGCTGGTGTGCGAGCGCGGCCGCGCCGGCGATGTAGTTGGCCTCGGCAGCCGACGGCGGGGTGCCGAGCTCATTGCCGATGCTCCACAGCAGCACCGACGGGTGATTCTGGTTGACGAGGATGTTCTCGCGCAGGATCGCGTGGGCTCCGGCCAGCCAGGTCGGCTGGCTGAGGTAGGTGTTGTTGACCTGGTAGACCGGGACCTCGGACCACAGCAGGATCCCGTCCTGATCGGCGAGCTGTTCGATCTGGGGGTTGAGCGGATAATGCGCGCGTAGGATCGTCGCACCGATCTGGTGCGCCCAGCCGACCAGCTGGCCGAGCTCGCCGTTGTTCAGCGCCGAGCCCGTGTCGAGGGCCTGCTCGTGGATACTGAACCCGCGGGCGTTGAGCACGCGGCCGTTGACCAGCACCTGACCGGTCGGGCTGACGGCGACCGAGCGCACACCACTGTCGGTGTAGTAGCCCTGCAGATGGCGGCCGGAGACGTCGGTCAGGTTCAGGGTCGCCGGGTAGAGGAACGGGTCCCCGGGCGCCCACAGATGCGGGGTTGCCAGCGTCGTCCGCGCGGTCGCCACCCAGGTGCCGTGCGCGGGGATCGTGTGGGCGCCGAAGTTGAGGTGGTAGGTGCCGTAGGCGCCGGTCAGGGCGACCGGCTGCGGCGCGGCGGTCGAGTTGACCACCGTGGCCTGCTCTGTGATCGTGGCTGCGCAGGTCGGACACGGGAGGATCGGGCGGACCTGGACCAGGGAGAGGTCGGCGCGCTGGACCGAGCGCAGGTAGACCTCGCGCTGGATGCCGCCGAAGTTCCACCATCCGCCCGAGGGTCCGGGCGGCAGCGACTCGCCGGTCCGGCGGTCATCGACGCGCACCACGAGCCGGTTGACGCCGGCCCGGGCGCCGCTGAGCGCGAGCTCGAACGGGAGATAGGCCCCGTCGTGACGGCCGATGCGGCGTCCGTTGAGCCACACGGTTGCGTCGTAGTTGACCGATTCAAAGCGCACGATCCAGCTGCGGAAGCGGGCGGGTACCGAGGCTGCGAATGCGCCGGCCGGCAGCGTGAAGTCCCGCCGGTACCAACCCACCGAGCCGGTCATGCTGGCCGCGGACAGATCACCCGCGTTGTAGGAGTTGGGCACCGTCACGCCGTCCCAACCGGCCGTGTCGGCGCGATCGCGCCACCACCCCTGGCCGACGCCGACGTTGCCGGGGTCGGCCTGAAACAGCCATTGGCCCGAGAGCAGGTAGCGATCGTCCTGACCGTCGTGGTAGAGCGCCCCCTTGGTCGGTGTGGTGGGCACGTAGGGACCGCTCAACGCGGCCTGCGCCGGAGCGCCCGCCAGCAGGGCGAGCAGCGCGGCCAGACTGGCGGCGCGGATGAGTTGGCGCCAGGTTACGAAGGACCGGACACGACGGCGCCCGAGGGTGGCACCGCTAATATCGCGCGCCGATGCCTGTCGTCGATCCGCCGCAGTCGCGGCCGCCAACGGCCGGCCCCGGCGGTCCTGAGCCTCGCTCGGGCGCCTCATCGCCTGGTCCCCGTCTGCGCGCGGGGCGCTCGGCGACCGGACTCGCGGTCGGCGCCTGCATCGTGCTCGCGGTCCTGTCGGCGGCCGTGCTGCCTACCGTACCCAGCTACGACCCGTTCTCGTGGATCGTCTGGGGGCGCGAGCTGACCGATCCGCACCTCAGCTTCCTGATCAGCGGCGGCCCGTCCTGGAAGCCGCTCCCGTTCCTGTTCACCAGCGTGTGGGGGCTGTTCGGCAGTACCGCGCCGACCCTGTGGGTGATCACCGCGCGCGTCGGCGGGCTGCTTGGCCTGTACTTCGCGTGGCGGCTGGCTCACCGGCTGGCCGGCGGAGGCGCGATCGGCATGCTCGCCGGTGTGCTGGCCGTCATCGGCGTCGTCTTCACCCAGGATTGGCCGTACTACTGGCTGCGGGGCACGTCCGAGGTCGTGCTGATCGGCGTGACGCTCGGCTCGGTGGAACGCCTGCTCGACGGTCACCGGGCCCAGGCCTACGCGCTGGCGGTCGCCGCCGGCCTGATCCGCCCGGAATGGTGGCCGTTCATCGGCCTGTTCGCCCTGTGGCTGTGGTTCCGCGAGCCGGGCTTTGCGACCTGGCCCGCGCGCAGCTTCGTGCTCGCCGGCCTGCTGGTGCTGCCGTTCCTGTGGTTCGTGCCGCCCTGGGTCAGCACCGGCCAGCCGTTCCTGGCCGCCAGCCATGCCGCCGCCTACAACGGTCATCTCGGCTCCAACCGCCTGCACACGGTCCTCGCCCGCGGCATCGATGAGCAGGTGCTGCCGGCCCTGATCGGCGCGGTCACCGCGATCGCGCTCGGCTGGTGGCGGCGGCGCGATCGCGTTCTGCTCGCCGTCGGAGCCGCGATCGTGGCGTGGTGGGTGGTCGTGGTCGGCATGACGCTGGACGGCTACCCCGGCCTGGAGCGCTTCTTCTTGCCCGCGGCCGCCCTGACCTGCGTGCTCGGCGGGGTCGGCATCGCGCGGCTGGCCGAGTGGGCCTCGCAGGCGCTGAGGGCCCGGCGCCAGCTGATCGCCGGCGCGGTGGCGCTCGGGCTGATCGCGCTCTGCATCCCCTTCGCGACCGTCCGCTGGGCCGAGACCCGGGACGCGATCCCGGCGGCCAATGCTGCCGTGGCGACGCTGGACAGCCTTGACCGAGCGGTCGCCGCCGCCGGCGGGCACCATGCTGTCTTCCCCTGCCTGTCCAGTGTTGCCGCCGTCAACCACGGCGTGCAGACGGCGCTGGCCTGGAAGCTGCAGGTGACCCTGGAGCGGGTTGGGACCAAACTGCGGGCCCCGGGGGTTGATTTCATCGGCCCCCACAACCGGACCGACGGCGCCCGCGCACCGGTCGACCCGCGGCTCACGCGCCACGAGCAGGTGGCCGCGGTGGCGGGCTGGCGCGTGGTGCGGCTGACGGACCCCAACCTGCACCACAGCACGGCCTGCGTCGGGCGCTGAGCCGCTCATCGCGCGAGCCGGAGGTGGCGGATGATCGGGGCATGGTGGCGGTGCTTCTTCCTCGTTGGCTTTGGCTGGGGCTTGACGGTCACCGTACGGGTCGCGACCGTCCGGTTGCCGGCTCGGTCCACCGCGGTGATCGTCACGTGATAGCGGCCGGTGCGGCGGTAGACGTGCACGGCGGGCGGGGTGCTCGCCGCCAGGCTGACCGTGGGGGTACGGTCACCCCAACCGACGGTCAGCGTCCTGACGCCAGAGCCGTCGGACGCCGGCAGCAGCGGCGGCGTGTCCGAGGCCGACACGACCATGGTCAGCGTCGCACCGAGGTAAGGCGAGCCGGTGACCCGGGCGGCGATCCGTGGCGGGATAGAGTCCACGAACACGGTCGCAGGCTGCGCGAGAACGGTCAACCCGGCCAGGTTGGTGGCTGAGGCCTGCCAGGTGTGGCGCCCCTGGACCAGCGGGGTCGCGGGCGCCAGCGAGGTCGCCTGCGTGCCGCCGACCGGCGAGCCGTCGACCTTGACGAAGTAGTTGAGCGGTCCCCATTGCTCGCCGGCCGGTGACCAGCTGAACTGCGGCTCGTCGGTCCTGGCGTAGGCCGACGCGGCGGCGGGCGCGAACCCCCGCGGGGCCTGGAAGAGCTGAGCGGTAACGATCCGGGTGCTGGCGCCGCTGCCCTGCACCCAGGCGATCGCAGCGTCTCCGGAGATGTCGCCAGCGTCGGCTAGTCCCTGGTCTGCGACGGTCGGACCGAGGCCGGGCGAGGACACGACCTGCTCGGGATTGAGGTTCACACCGTCGGGGGCGTAGCGGATCCGGATCTCGGCCGGGGCGCCTCCACCGCTGTCCTGCTGCCACGCGATCAGGGTCGAGACCGTGCCCGCCGTCGCGGGGACTGGGTCAGCAGCGCTGAGCTGCCCCAGCGAGTTGACCTGGCTGGATCCGCCCGGCTGATCGTTGCTCCCGAGCGCCGTGGCGAACACATTATGCGAGGCATCACCGGCCGCGGTGATCAGCCCGTAGCCGTACTCGGTCACCGCTACGGCGGGGCTGCTCGCGCCCTCGCCGCCAGGTGTGGTGAGGTTGTCGGCGCCGCTGACTCCATCAAAGCGTGAGGCGTGCAGACGGTTGACGAGCACGCGGGACTGGGGTGCGGCGCCGTTGGCGAGGGTCTCGTGGAAGGCGATCGTCGCATAGGAGGAGTCGCCGCCCGCGCCGACCACGGGCAGGTCGGCCGACACCTCGGGGGCGCCGGCGAAACTCGACGGATCGGCCTGTAGGACGGTCGTGCTCGGCGTGGTCCCCAGGATCCGCCGGGTGAAGATGTGGCCGCTCTCGCCCCAGGTGGCGATTCCGGTGCCGTCCCCGGCGCAGACCACCCGAGGGCGTGCGGTCCCCGCCCCGGCGTCGTCGGCCGGGTTCTGGTCCAACGGAGAGCCGGACAGCACCCATTGGCCGGAGATCAGAGCGGCGTAGCGGACGTCGTGGCCGCGGGGGTGGGCGGGGTCCGCAGCCGTGAAGGCCAGGTAGCCCTTGCCGTAGGTGCTCAGCGACAGTGACGGGTCGCTGGCGCCGCCGGCGATCGCCACCGGAGCGGTGAACGGCGGGAGCCCGTTGGCAGTGCCAACGGCGTACAGCGTCCCGGCATTGATGAAGGCGATCTGGGTCAGGCCGTTGTTGGTCACCGCGACGACCGGCTGGCTGGACGGCGCGGCCAGCCCGATGTCGACTTGCGCGGGAACCTGGAAGACGCCGTTGCGCAGCAGGGAGACGAACACGTGAGTGGCCCCGGTGTCATTGCGTACGTACACCAGTGCGCCGGTGCCGTCCCGAGCGACGGCCATTCCCGACAGACCAACGATCCCGGCACTCGGGCCGTCGATCACGGTGTTGGTCTGAGCCAGCGTCGGGGTACGGCGGATCGCCGCCCCAGCGGGCGCGGCGGCGGGCACGAGCGCGAGCAGTCCGCAGACCAGGGCGGCCCGCGACCAGCGCCGGCTGCCCCAGGTCCCGATCCCCCGAGATGATGTAGCGGTCGGTCTGACAGCAGCTAGAACAGCAGAACCGGCTCGAGGTTGCGCTGTTCGCGCCCCGGCGCAAGAGATCGCCCAGCGCCGGACCGCCGTCAGACGCCCAAGTTCAGGGTCGGCTGGGGCTCCGGGCAGGCGTCCGGGCCGCCGCGGAGAATGATCACCGCATGCTCGTGCTCGGCATCGACCCGGGAACGGCGAACACCGGCTACGGACTCGTCCGCAGTTCGGGCTCACGCCTTCACGCCCTCGAGGAGGGCGTCATCTCCACCCGTCCCGGCGTCGCGATCGAGCGCCGGCTGGCCGAGATTCACGACCGGGTGGGGGAGCTCCTGGACATCCATCGCGTCGATGCCCTGGCCATTGAGGAGCTCTATTTCGGGGTCAACGTCCGCTCCGCGTTCGCGGTCGGTCAGGCTCGGGGAGTGATCCTGCTCGCCGCCGGTCAGCGCGGGATCCCCACCCGCGCCTACACGCCGCAGCAGGTCAAGGCGGCCGTCTGCGGCCATGGCCGCGCCGGCAAGGAGCAGGTCGCGAGGATGGCCTCGCGCCTGCTCGGGCTCGCCACCCCGCCAACCACCGATCACGCCGCCGACGCGCTGGCGGTGGCGATCTGTGACCTCAACCGTGCCCCGCTGGCCAGAGCCGTGGCCGCGGCGTCGGCGTCTGGTCCGGCGATGGCCGTCACCGGGGAAGCCCGGCGATGATTGCGCTCCTGTCCGGGACTGTGGCGGTGCGCCGCGCCGATCATGTCGTGGTCGACTGCGGCGGGGTCGGCTACCGGCTGTCGGTCTCGGGGCAGACGCTGAATGCGGTCCCCGCGATCGGCCAGCCAGTCGTGCTGCACAGCCACCTCGTCGTCCGCGATGACGCCTTGGCGCTATATGGCTTTGCCACCGAGGAGGAGCGCGATCTTTTCCTGATGCTGCTCGCCGTCCAGTCGGTCGGGCCCAAGGTCGCTCTGGCGATCCTGTCGGGCGCCCCGCCGCGGACCCTGCTCGCCGCCGTTGCCGCCGGCGACGTCGGCACGCTGCAGGCCGCTCCCGGCGTCGGCAAGCGCACCGCCGAGCGGATCGTGGTCGAGCTGCGCGAGAAGGTGGGCACGGTGCTCGAGGCCGGGGCGATCGTCGTGCGCCGCGGCGATGATCCCGTGAGTCTGGCCCGCGAGGCGCTGCTCGGGCTTGGCTACGGCACCGCCGAGATCGACATGCTGCTCGCCGGTGCCGACGGGGAAAGCACTGAAGAGCTCATCCAGCATGCTCTGCGGAGCGCGCGCCGGTGATGAGTGTCCGTGTGCAGGACCCCGACGAGACTCCCGAAGACGACGTCGAGCTCGACCGCTCGCTGCGTCCGCGGCGCCTTGAGGAGTTCGTCGGCCAGCCGGGGCTGAAGGACCAGCTGGCGGTCTCGATCGCCGCCGCCGCCAGCCGCGGCGAGGCGCTGGACCACGTGCTGCTCGCCGGCCCACCTGGTCTAGGCAAGACCTCGCTGGCGCAGATCGTCGCCTCCGAGCTCGGGGTGCGCTTCGTGCAGACGGCGGGCCCGGCGCTCGAGCGCAAGGGCGACGTGGCCTCGTTCTTGACCGCGCTGGAGCCACGCTCGGTCTTCTTCGTGGACGAGATCCACCGCCTCCCGCGGGCCCTGGAGGAGACCTTCTACCCGGCCATGGAGGACGGGCACCTCCCGATCACCGTCGGCCAGGGCGCCGGGGCGCGCGTGGTCACCCTGCCACTTCCGCCCTTCACGCTGATCGGCGCCACCACGCGGACCGGCCTGCTGACCACGCCGTTGCGGGATCGCTTTGGGATCCAGCATCGTCTGGAGCACTACGGGCCCGCAGACCTGGCCCTGATCGTCCTGCGCTCCGCCCGGCTGCTGGATGTGGAGATCGAGGTCGGCGGGGCGGAGGCGATCGCCGCCCGCAGCCGGGGCACCCCGCGGGTCGCCAACCGACTGCTCAAGCGCGTGCGCGACTTCGCCGAGGTTCGGCACAACGGGGTGGTCAGCGCCGAGATCGCCGCCGAGGCGCTGGACATGCTCGAGGTCGACCACGAGGGCCTGGACCGCCTGGACCGCGAGATCCTGCGCGCCATCTGCGACCGCTTCGGCGGCGGCCCCGTCGGCCTGTCGACGCTCGCCGTCGCCGTCGGCGAGGAATCGGACACGATCGAGGACGTGTATGAGCCCTACCTGCTGCAGCGGGGTTTGATCGAGCGCACCCCCCGCGGTCGTGCCGCCACCCGTCGTGCCTGGCTGCATCTCGGTCTCGAGCCGCCCGGCCAGGGCTTGTTGCTGTAGAAGGACGGCGCTCTATCCTGGCGTTTGATGAGCCGTGAGCACTACTTCATCTGCCCCCATTGCGGACAGCGCACGATGGGCACCGACCGCACGGCGGGCTTTCGTCGCGATGCCCGTGGCTGCGAGAAATGCGGGTTCGCCTACCTGTTCGAACTGCTCGACGACTACTACCCGGCGCCCAACGCCGCATTTTTCGCCTGTGACGCGGGGGGCCGGATCGTCGACTGCGGCCGGGGCTCCTTCGAGCTGACCGGGCTGCGCACCGAGCAGGCGATCGGACGTCCCGTGCGCGACGTGCTCGGGTTGCGTTTTGCGGACGGCACTGACCACGTCGGCACCGTCCTGGAGTGGGAGGTCCGCGTGCAGGGCAAGCCGGTCGAGGTCAACGCCGAGCACGATCTGCCCGCCCGCGCGGTGGCCGATCTGTTCCCGGCCTACGACGACGACGAGGGCGGGCTGCTGCTCATTCTGACTCCCACCAACCACGGCTGACGCCGCGGGCCCGACGCCGGTTTCTTGCTCCTGTGCCGTTAGCATCGTTCGCTGCTGATGTCTGACCGCCAGCGCCACGGCTTCGTGCTGCTCATTGTTGCGGGTCTGATCGCCGCGTCGGTCTTCGCGCTGTTCACGCAGCCCACGCGGCTCGGACTCGATCTCAAGGGCGGCGTCCAGCTCGTCTACCAGGGCGAGCCGACCGCCCAGACGCCGCACGTCACCCAGGACGCGCTTGCCCGCGCGGTGGACATCATGCGCTCGCGCGTGGACTCGCTCGGCGTCACCGAGCCCGTCCTCCAGACCTCGGGTGGTAACCAGATCTCGGTCGGCCTGCCGTCGATCACGAACATCAGGCGCGCCGAGCAGGAGGTGGGGACCACCGCCCGTCTGTTTTTCTATGACTGGGAGGCCACCGTGCTGACCCCGTCGGGCAAGACGGCCGCCAACCTGCTCCAGGCCCAGGACACCACTGCGACGACACTCAGTCAGGGTCTGGGCTCCGTCGCCCAGCCCGGACAGACCGGCGCCGGGGGGCTGCCGCTCTATCAGGCGGTCACGCTCGCCGCCAAACAGCCCTATAGCGCGTCGAAGACCAACGCCCGTTTCGGCTCCCAGTACTTCGTGTTCGGCGCTCCCGGCAGCACCGCCTGCGCGACGGCGGCCAGGGAGCGTCACGGCACCGTCGTCCCCGGCGGGCACTGTCTGCTCTCCCAGCTGCCGGTGTCCGAGAATCCGGGCACGCCGCCCGCCCAGGTCCAGCAGGATCTGACCAACAGCCTGCCCGCCGGAGTGAAGCTGTCCGACGCCCAGACGCTTGAGATCAAGCAGGGTACGGTCGTGCTGCAGGCCGCCGACGCGAGCTTCAATCCGTCGTCTGACTTCGGCAATCCGGCCAAGGAGTTCTACGCCCTGCGGGACAACGTCGCGCTGCAGGGCACCGAGATCACCAATCCGGCGCAGGGCACCGATCAGGTCGGCCAGCCTGACGTGCAGTTCTCGTTCGCCGGCAACGGGCAGAACGCGTTCCAGAACGTGACCGCGGCGATCGCCCACCGCGGGCAGCTGGTCAGCGCCTTTCACCAGCACCTCTTCCAGCATTTCGCGGTCGCGCTGGACCAGAAGCTGATCACCGTCCCGCAGATCGACTTCACCCAGTTCCCGGACGGCATCACCGGCGGCGGCGGGGCCGACATCACCGGCGGGTTTACGATCCAGTCCGCTCAGGACCTCGCCACCCAGCTGAAGCTGGGTGCCCTGCCGATCAAACTCAAGCTGATCTCCGAATCCCAGGTCTCGGCCACGCTGGGCAAGCAGTCGCTGCATCAGGGCCTGATCGCGGGTGCGATCGGTCTGCTGGTGGTGGCGTTCTTCCTGGTTCTGTACTACCGGGTGCTGGGGCTGATCGCGGTCGCCGCCCTGATCACCTACTCGCTGTACTTCTACGCACTGATCAAGCTGATCCCGATCACGTTGACGTTGCCGGGGATCGCGGGGCTGATCCTGACCATCGGTGTCGCGGCGGACGCGAACATCGTCATCTTTGAGCGGGTCAAGGAGGAGATCCGGGCCGGACGGTCGATCCGCAGCGGTATCGCGACGGGTTACAAGAAGGGTCTGACGGCGATCATCGACGCCAACGTGGTCACGATCATGACCGCATTTATCCTGTTCGTGCTCGCGACCGCCGAGGTTCAGGGCTTCGCGTTCGTGCTCGGGATCGGCACGATCGTCTCGCTGTTCACGGCCGTGCTCGCCACCCAGGCGATCCTCATGTCGATGGGTGACTCGCGCACGATCGGACGCAAATCGGCACTTGGGGTGGGGGACAAGCCGCGGGTGTGGCGCTTTGATTTCATGGGCGCGTCGAGGTACTTCTTCTCGATGTCGGGGGTGATCCTGTTGATCGGCGCGCTGGCGATCGGCGGGCGCGGGTTGAACCTCGGGATCGACTTCACCTCGGGCACCCGGATCACCGCCAGCCTGGTCAAGCCCGCCAGCCAGAGCCAGGTCAGTGCCGTGCTCAACAGCGCTGGCGCACCCAATGCCGAGGTCCAGCAGGTCGCCAATCCGACGCGGGGCGCCCACGTCTTTCAGATCTCGGCCAAGAAGCTGACCTCGGTCAGCGGCGTGCAGTCCGCGCTGCAGTCGCATTTCGGCCTCAAGGGCCCGATCGACTCCAACACGATCGGCCCGAGCTTCGGGCGGACGATCGCCAATAGTGCGGTGATCGCGATCATCGCGTCGCTGCTGGTCATCTCGGCCTACGTGGCGCTGCGCTTTCAGTGGAAGTTCGCGGTGCCGGTGTTGATCGCGTTGATGCACGATCTGTTGATCACGGCGGGTGTGTATTCCCTGACCGGTCGGGAGGTGACGACGTCGACGGTCGCGGCGCTGTTGACCATTCTGGGGTACTCGCTGTACGACACGATCATCGTGTTTGATCGTGTGCGGGAGAACATCCCGCGGATGCCGCGGGCCGCTTTCTCGCAGATCGTCAACCGTTCGATGAGCGAGGTGCTGACGCGGTCGATCGCGACCACGGCCTGCACGCTGATGCCGATCGTCGCGCTGCTGCTGTTCGGGGGCGCGACGCTGCAGGACTTCGCGTTCGCGTTGATGATCGGTGTCGCCTCGGGCGCGTATTCGTCGATTTTCATCGCCTCGCCGGTGCTGACGCACTGGAAGGAGCGCGAGTCGGTGTATCGCCATCGCCATGACCGGATCGTGGCTGAGCAGGGCGGTGTTCCGGCCTACGCGTCGGTTGGCTCGGATGTCGATCCGGCCGGGGACCGGACCCGCGGGCGCCCCGGTGGTCGTCTCACCACCCCGGAGTCTGAGAATGTGTCGGCGGCCGAGTTTGAGCAGATGAAGCGCGACCTCGCGCTGGAGGAGGACCGCGCCAGCCGCGGGACCTCGACGTTGACCCGCCGCCCATCGACCGCCCCCCGCGGCCAAGAGCGGTCGCGCGGCCAGGAGCGGTCGCGCGGCCAGGCGCCTGCCCCCCAGCCCGGCCCGCCCGCCGCTGCGCCGCCGCCAAGTCCGGCGCCGGAAGCCAAGGACGGAGGCGGCAACGGTTTCCAGCGTGCTCCGGACGAGGCCGAGAACGAGGGCATGGCCCCGCAGGCGCCGAAGGCCAGCCGGCCGGCCAAGAAGGCCCGCAACAAGCGCCACGGGAGGCCGCGCTGATGGGGATGCTCGCGTGGGTGATGATGGGCCTGGCGCTGTGGCACTTCACGATCTGGCTGCCGGACCGGTTCTGGGGCGGGATCGTCGGCGCGTTCATCGGCGCGCTGATCGGCGCGGCGCTGTTCGGCTTCATCGTCAACGGCCTGGTGATCCCCGGCCGCCACGCCACCGACGTCGCGACGGCGCTAGAGGCGATCCCCGGTGCCCTGATCGGAATGGCCCTGGTCTACGCCGAGGGCATCCGCCGCGAGCGGGTCAATAGCGTGCGCCGCGAGCCCGCCCATCTGTAGGGTCTGTCGGGCACATGTCCCGGCGATTGATCATCATCCTGGCCGTCGCGTTGGCCGCGGTTGCCGGTGCCGGCGGCGCGCTCGCCGCCGCGCTGCACAGCCAGACCGCCAGCGCCGGTGGGGTGACCGCCACCTTCAGCTTCCGCGGTGCGATCCCGGCGATCACCGGGCCCCACCTGAAGATCATCAAGGGCGGGCAGACCGCCTACGACGCGCCGGTCACCTCGCGCGCCTGCGGGACGATGTGCGGGCCACTGCAGGTCGGCGGGCGCGCGACCTCGGTCGGGATCGTCCCCCTGCTGCCCGGCTCGCCCGAGGTCGTCCTCGAGCTCTACACCGGGGGCGCCAACTGCTGCGTCGTAGATCAGATCTTTCGCTATGACCCAAGCACGATGACCTACGTCAAGACCGAGCACAACTTCGCCTCGGCCGGCGCGCTGCTCAAGCGCCTGCACGGCCGCTGGCGGTTCCTCTCGGCCGACGACGGCTTCAAATACGCCTTCACAGACGGCGCGGACTCGGGCGAGCCGCTCCAGATCTGGAGCTACGGGGTGGGCATGTTCACGGACGTCACCCGCCGCTATCCGGGCCTGATCCGCGCCGATGCGGCCCGCTGGTGGCGATTGTTCAATCACCACGTCGACAACGGCGTCGGGCTGATCGCCGCCTGGGCCGGAGACGAGGAGCTGCTCGGGCATGATGCGCTCGTGCAGTCGACGCTGAAGACCGAGCTGGCGCGCGGGCGGCTGCGCGCGGGCGCCGGAAACTTCTTCGCCGGTGGCGCGAGGTTCATCCGCGAGCTCAATCGCGTGCTGCGCCAGCTCGGCTACAAGCACTGATCGCCCGGATCCGTCTGACCTCCGGCCTACCGTGCCGGGATGGCTCAAACCCTGCTGCTGGCCGATCCCCCGCCGGAGGAACCGAGCACCGAGCCGGCACGTGAGCCGCTGTCCCCGGCGACCGTTGCCGTGCCCCGGTTCGCGCTCTCGGGGTACGGACTGGACGCCGCCCTGACGCTCGAGCGCGAGCTCGGCATCGGCCATGTGCTCGCGCAGATCCTCGTCCGCCGCGGGCTGAGCGTGCCGGCGCAGGCCCGCAGCTTCCTTGCCGCCGGGGTCATCCACACCCCGCATGCGTTCTCCGGCCTCGACGCGGCGCTCGAGTTGATCGCAGAGCAGATGGCCGCCTCAGGGCGGATCGTCGTGCACGGTGACTACGACGTGGACGGGGTGTGCGCCACGGCGATCCTCGTGCGCGGGCTGCGGAGCCTCGGCGCCGACGTGGGTTGGTTTCTCCCCGGCCGTATGGAGGACGGCTACGGGCTGTCGGTCGCCACCGTGCGGCGGCTGGCTGAGCTGGGCACGGATCTGATCATCACCGTGGACTGCGCCGTCACCGCGGTCGAGGCGGTGGCGGCGGCACACGCGGCCGGAATCGCGGTCGTGGTCACCGATCACCACGCGCCCCGCGGTGATGGGGTGCTGCCCGACTGCCCGATCGTGCACCCGGGGCTGTGTGACTACCCATTCGCCGGCCTGTGCGGCGCCGGGGTTGCGCACAAGCTCGCCGAGGCGCTCGGAGCCGGCACCGTCGCCGATGACCTCGAGCTGGTCGCGCTGGCGACCGTCGCTGACCTGGTCCCGCTCGTCGATGAGAACCGGCGTCTGGTCCGCGACGGCCTCGCTGCGCTGGCCAACACCGCCAAGCCGGGGCTGCGTGCCCTGATCGCCGTCAGCCGCGCGGACCCCAGCGCACTGGACACCGGCACGCTTGGCTTCCGGCTGGCGCCGCGGATCAACGCCGCCGGGCGCCTGCGCCGAGCCGACGTGGCGCTTGAGCTGCTCCTGACCGAGGACCCCGACCGGGCCCGGGCGATCGCCGCCGAGCTCGATGCGCTCAACGTCGAACGCCGCGCCGTCGAGCAGCGCATCCTGTGGGAGGCCGACCGCCAGGTCAAGGCCCTCGGCGCCCGACCGGCCTACGTGCTCGCCGCCGAGGAGTGGCACCCCGGAGTGGTTGGGATCGTGGCCTCACGGATCGTGGAGCGTTATCACCGCCCAGCGGTGCTGATCGCGCTGGACGGCGATGCGGGGACGGGTTCGGGGCGGAGCATCCCCGGCTTTGACCTGCTCGCGGGGCTGACCGCCGCCGGCGAGCATCTGGGGCGCTTTGGCGGTCACCGGGCCGCGGCGGGGCTGAGCATCGACTCCGGGCGCGTCTCCGCCTTCCGGACGGCGTTCGAGGCGCACGCCGCGTCCGTGCTCACCCCGGAGCTTCTGGAGCCCGAGGAGCGGATCGACGCGATCGCCTCCGGTGTGGACCTCGGCCTCGCGCTCGCCGAGGAGCTCGCGCTGCTTGAGCCGTGCGGGATGGGCAACCCGGCCCCCCGCCTGCTCGTCCCCGGGGCCCGGTTCACCGACGTGCGGCCGATGGGGGAGGGCCGCCACGCTCGCTTCTCGGTCTGCTCGGGTGGAGCTCGGGCCTGCGCGGTGGCCTTCGGTTGCGACGGCCGGCTCGCCGGCGATCCCGACCGGCCCCGCGATGCCACCTTCCGCCTGGAGCGCAACGCCTGGAACGGGGCGGTGGAGCCCCGGTTGGTGCTGCGCCACGAGCGACCCTGCGCGCCGGAGCCGATCACGGTGCTCGGCGAGGGCGACGACTACCTGGCCGCCGTCTTGGCCGAGCTCGCGCAGGAGCACGAGACCGCGGACGCTGGGATTACGGGCGCGCTCGTGGGCCGCGTGGACCCGGGAAATGCCGCGCCGCGCGGCCGCCACCGCGTGCTGCTCGACTGCCGCGGGCACAGTCCACTCGCCGTGCTGGGCGACGCGGTCGCCGCCGGCGGGCCGGTGCTCGCGGTCACCGCGAGCGTCGCCCGCCGCCTGCCGGGACTGCGCGATCGGGCCGGCGGCTTCTCTCTGGTCGGGTACGACGCGCTGCGATCAGCACCCGAGCTGGCGGCCGGAATGACCCACGTCGTCGCCCTGGATCCTCCCTCCAGCCGGGGCCGCGCCGAGCTTCTGACCGCGGGCACCGGCTATACGGCGCTGGCCTGGGGCGAGGCTGAGCTACGCTTCACGGTGCAGATGCACGAGCTTGAGTACCGCCTGCGTACGTCACTCGTCACCCTCTACCGCGCCCTTCGGGCCCGGGGGCGGGCGACCGGTGAGGAGCTCGAGCGCCTGCTCCGCGGCGATGGACCGCACGATCTCCCGGCCCGAGTGGCCGGTCGGCTCGTGAGGGTGCTCACGGAGCTGGAGCTCGTCAGCCTCGACCGGGCTCTGCCGGCCCTCGCGATCGCGGGCGCTGCGCCGACCACGCTCGAGCGCTCGCCATCGTACCGGGCCTACGCCACGCGATATGAGGACGGCCAGCAATACCTGAGCAGCGCCAAACTTCCGCCGAGCGCCTGAGCCGCAACAAGCCGGCCGCTGCTGTGCCTGCCGGTGACGGCGCGGACGGGACGGCCGTGGCGCGCACGCCTGGTGTGACGACGACGATCGCAGTCGATGACACGCCCGTGGACAGCGTCACCCAGGCCAGCGTTCGCACCCTGATCGACCGCACCGAGCTGACCGCCGATCAGCGCGAGATGCTCGCCGATCTGTTCGCGATCGTCGAGGAGCACGCCGAGCAGACCGCGGTGCCGATCGACCGCGACCGCGTCGAGGATGCGTTCGTCTACGCGTGCGTGCACCACGCCGACCAGCGTCGCAAGTCCGGCGAGGAGTTCATCACCCATCCCGTGGGCGTGGCCAAGGTCTGCGCGGGGCTGCGGCTGGACACCGAGACCCTCTGCGCCGCGCTGCTGCACGACACCGTCGAGGACACCAGCGCATCGCTGCAGGAGGTCTCGGCCATGTTCGGCGAGGAGGTGGCTGGCCTGGTCGACGGGGTGACCAAGCTGACCGGCCTGACCTTCCAGTCGCGCGACGAGGCCCAGGCCGAGAACTACCGCAAGATGGTCGTGGCGATGTCCAGTGACATCCGCGTGATCCTGATCAAGCTCGCCGACCGACTGCACAACATGCGCACGATCGCTGCGATGCCCAAGCAGAAGCAGCTCGACAAGTCCCGCGAGACGCTGGATATCTACGCGCCGATCGCGCACCGGCTCGGTATCCACGCGCTCAAGTGGGAGCTGGAGGATCTCGCCTTCCAGACGCTTCACCCCCGCAAGTACAACGAGATCAGAGCGCTGGTCGCCCAGCAGCGCGAGGAGCGTGAGCGCTACGTCAACCAGGCCGGCGAGTACGTCGCCCGCGAGTTGGAAGCGATCGGCATTCACGCCGAGATCTTCGGTCGCGCCAAGCACTTCTACTCGATCTACGCCAAGATGACCAAGAAGGGGCGGGAGTTCAACGAGATCTACGACCTGACCGCGATGCGGGTCATCGTGGACTCGATCAAGGACTGCTACGGCGCGGTGGGCGTGATCCACTCGCTGTGGAAGCCGCTGCCCGGGCGGTTCAAGGACTTCATCGCGATGCCGAAGTTCAACATGTACTCGTCGTTGCATACGACGGTGATCGGGCCCGAGGGCCGCCCGCTCGAGATCCAGATCCGCACCCGCGAGATGCACGATCTCTCCGAATACGGGATCGCTGCGCACTGGATGTACAAGGAGGGCGCCGGCACCGCGGAGGACCGCGGGCGCCGCCGGCGTGATTCCGACGGCAAGCTCAAGTGGCTGCGCTCGCTGATGGACTGGCAGCAGGACACCAGCGACCCCAAGGAGTTCATGGAGACGCTCAAGGTGGATCTGTTCGAGGACGAGGTCTTCGTCTTCACCCCCAAGGGCGAGGTCAAGTCACTGGGCGCCGGCGCCACCCCGCTGGACTTCGCCTACGAGATCCACACCGATGTGGGCCACCGCTGCGTCGGAGCCAAGGTCAACACCAAGATCGTGCCGCTCTCCTACCAGCTGCGCTCCGGCGACATCGTCGAGGTGCTGACCTCAAAGCGCGAGCGCGGCCCCTCGCGCGACTGGCTGGCGCTGGTCAAGACGACGCGCGCGCGCAACAAGATCAAGGCCTGGTTCAAGGCCGAGTCCCGGCGCGACACCGAGCACTCCGGCCGCGAACTGCTCCAGGAGCACCTCAAGCGCGCCGGCCTGCCCGCCCAGAAGCTGGTCGGCTCGCCGCTGCTGGCCGACGTCATCCGCGAGATGGGGTTCCGCAAAGGCGATGATTTCTACGTCGCGCTCGGCGGAGCCAAGATCTCGGCCAAGGTCGTCGCCAACAAGGTCATGGAGCGCCTCAAACAGGGCGAGACCGCAGAGACCGAGCAGACCGCGGCCAACGATCTGCTGCAGACCAACCGGCGCCGTACCCGGCCGACCACATCCTCCTCGCGCTACGGCATCTCGGTCGACGGGGTTGACGAGGTGATGCTGCGCCTGGCCAAGTGCTGCCGGCCGGTGCCCGGGGACCCGATCGTCGGCTACATCTCACTCGGCCGCGGGATCACGATCCACCGCGACGACTGTCCCAACGTCGCCGTGCTCAAAAAGGACCCGGACCGCTTCACCCCTGTCAGCTGGGACGGAGATGCCGACACGAGCTTCCGGGTGGAGATCGCCGTCGACGGTTGGGACCGTCATCGTCTGCTCGAGGACATGTCCCGGACCTTCGCCGAGGCGGGGATCAACATCCTGGACATCCACGGGACGGTCGATCACCCGATGGTCAAGAACCGCTTCCTGGTCGAGGTCGGCGATACGCGCACCCTGGATCAGGCGATCAACCGGCTGCGCAACATCGACGCCGTGTTCGACGCCTATCGCGTCACCCCCGGGTCCTGATCACGCGGTGCCGCCCTGCGAGTGGGTGCCGCCGGGTGAGGTGCGGGATTCACGCGCACTCGGGTTACGCTGGACACCGGCGTCTTTGACAGCATCACCGCCTCGCCGGTTCGAAGGCGCGCGATCTCGTCGGGGTGCACGACCAGCCGCGATACGGCCCGGCGGGTGCCGCGGCTGCGCTGCCCAGCGCCGAACCATGACGGGATCGTCTGCGTCTCCTCCCACACCTGCTCTGAGCCGGCCATCTCGGCGAACGTTCGGGCCGAGCCGGGAACGTCCTGACGGTGGGCGATCTTCAACGCGGTGAGGCCGAGCACCTGATCAC
>JALYZB010000043.1 GCA_030945945.1 Actinomycetota bacterium
CCTCGCGGGGCTTCCCGCCAAGCTTTTGCACGTCAAGTCACTCGCCGAGCAGGGTGTCATCGGCGGCGAGAGACCTAACGCGGCGGACTTGCAGATCGGGGCGACCTTGCGCGTCCTGCTCGTCAGCGGAGATCTGAGGCCGCTCATCGAGGGAGGCGCAGGCGAGCGCATCGCGAGGCGGTGGTTCCCGGACTATGCGGGAGATATTCCACCTGGCGCGTTTCCCGACGGCTGGGTCCCGCAAACGCTGCCCTGAGGGCCGTACCGCGCGCTGCCGGGCGCGGCATAGGTCGGTGGGGGTGAGCGCGACGCCCCAGCCTCAACGTCCGCTGGTGGATGGGCTTCTGCGCCGAGCCGTGCCTTCCGCGCAGCAAGGTGTCTGGCATGACCGCGCGGATGCTCGTCCGGACACCGAAGCAGGAGGGGGCGGCGCAGATGTCGTGCTTGAGTCGCCCGGTCCGCCCACTGGGGCAGTCCACCCGACGGGTAGTCGCCTACGATCGAGTACATGACGATTCAGCGGATGGACAACGTCGGCATCGTCGTCGAAGACCTGGATGCCGCCATCGCGTTCTTCACCGAACTTGGTATGGAGCAGGAGGGCAAGGCTCAGATCGAGGGCCGCTGGGCAGACCGCACCGTCGGACTCGACGGCGTTCGCAGCGACATCGCGATGATGCGGACCCCAGACGGCCATAGCAAGCTGGAGCTGGCGAAGTACCACACCCCCGCCGGGGTCGGCGCCAAACCGCACAACCCGCCGCCCAACACTCTGGGGTTGCACCGTGTCATGTTCGCCGTCGACGACATCGACGACACCCTTGCCCGCCTGCGCGCCCACGGCGCGGAACTCCTCGGCGAGGTGGCGCAGTCCGAGGACAGCTACCGGCTTTGCTACCTCCGCGGCCCCGCGGGCATCATCATCGCCCTGGCCGAGCAGATCGGCTGACCGGTCCGTCCGCCGCCAGCTCCCTCACCAGCGTGCGGAGGACCCCAAGGGAAGAAGCCTCAGCACGGCAGACGCTACGGCGGGAAGCGGGCCGGCGTTGCGCGCGACCGACAAGCGGGGCTATCGATGCGTGGCGGGGATCGACCTGCTCCGCGCCAAACTCGCGTCTCACCGGGGGTGCGCCCGGAGCTGTCCCGATGTCAAGCCTCCTTTTCGGTCTTGTTTATCGTCGCAACGCGAGCGTGAGCACGCTGCGCGTCGAGGTGGCGAAAGCGAGCGTCAGACTGGCCTCGAATCTTGTTGGTGCTTCACGCGGAAGCGATCACGCGCTTCTGACCCGACCCCCTGAGGTCGGTCCGGTCTGTGTGAGAGCTTCGATGACTCTGTTGAATCGGTCGAAGGAGCGCATCGATGAAAGGTCGACGTCACACGCCGGAGCAGGTTGTCCGCAAGCCGCGGGTGGCCGACCGGCTGTTGGGCGAAGGGCAGGACCTGCCGGAGGTTTGCAAGACGCTGGAGGTCTCAGAAGCGACGTATCACCGTTGGCGGGCGCAGTACGGCGGGATGAAGGCCGACGATGTCAATCGTCTGAAGGAGCTCGAGGTCGAGAACGCCCGGTTGAAACGGATCGTGGCCGATCAGACACTCGAGGTGTTGGCGCTGCAGGAGATATCGAAGGGAGACTGGTGAGCCCGTCGCGCCGGCGCCAAGCTGTCCTGATGCTTCCGGACCGTCTCGGTGCTTCGGAGCGGCGGGCGTGCCGATATGTCGGGCAGCATCGCTCAACCCAGCGTCACGAGCCGGTGGTCGCCGGTGATGACGCCGGCCTGCGGGCGGAGCTGCGGCAGATCTCGCGCCGCCGGCCGCGGTGGGGATACCGTCGAGCGCACCAGCTGCTGCTCGACGAGGGCTAGCAGCTCAACCGCAAGCGCACACAACGGCTGTGGCGCGAGGAAGGACTCCGCGTGCCAGAGCGGCGGCGCAAGCGCCAGCGGCTCGGGATCTCCGACGGTGCCGGCTGCCCGGCTGCGAGCCGAGCGGCCTGATCACGTGTGGGCGATCGACTTTCAGTGGGATCAGACCGCCGATGGGCACAACCTCAAGCTGTTGCACGTCGTTGATGAGTTCACGCGAGAGGCGCTCGCGATCGAGTGCCGTCGTCGGATCGACGCTGATCAGACGGTCAGCGTGTTGGAGCGCCTGGTCGCTCAGCGGGACCGCGCCGGGTTTCGTGCGCTGTGACAACGGGCCGGAGATGACAGCTCACGCGCTGCGGGACTGGTGCCGGTTCTCCGGCGCTGGCAACGGCTACATCGAGCCCGGCTCGCCGTGGCAGAACGCCTACGTCGAGAGCTTCGGCGGTCGCGTCCGCGACGAGTTGCTCAGCGTCGAGCTGTTCTCCTGCCTGGCCGAGGCGCAGGTCCTGATCGAGGACTGGCGCGAGGATTACAACCATCACCGGCCCCACTCATCCCTCGGGATGATGACCCCGGTCGCGTTCGCCGCCAGTCACCGTCAGCGGCAGCTCGGGCCCTTAGCAACAGCAGCTGGGGAAGGGATCGAGCAGCGCCTGCTACTACCCCGACCCGGGAGCCAACTACAGCAAGCGTCATCCCGGCCGCGGAAACGACAGAATCCTGCTGAGGAGATCACCCCAACGGTCTTGCAGGCCGACAGCCACACCACCACCACACCACCCAGCTCTCATCACAGTTGGACCGATGAACGGGGTCCGGTCACATCCATGGTCGGTCGGTCGGAGCCAGACGCGACAGCTTGTCGCTCCTAAGGGCTCGCAGGGCTTCGATCGTGTCGGCCTGCGCCGGTTCTTTGTCGGGCCGGTAGCGCTTGACCCGAGCGAACCGCAACGCCACCCCGCCGGGATAGCGGCTCGAGGACTGGACGCCGTCGATCGCGATCTCGATCACGAGCTCAGGTGCGACTAGCACCGCGATGCCTTCCCGAGCGGTCTCGCGACCTAGCAGCGCCTGCGTCTGCCAGGCCAGCAGCTCGTCGGTCAGCCCCTTGAAGGTCTTACCCACCATCACAAAGCCGCCTGTGCCGGGATCGCGTGCGCCGAGATGCAGATTGGACAGCCGTCCTTGGCGGCGGCCGTGTCCCCATTCGGCGCCGAGCACCACCAGGTCACAGGTACGTACCGGTTTGACCTTGCGCCATGCCGCGCCTCGACGCCCGGCGGCGTAACTCGAGTCAACGTCCTTGAGGACCACGCCCTCGTGACCAGCCGCCAGCGCGTCTTTGAGTACCTGCTCTGCGGCCGCGACATCGTCGGTGACGACCGCGGTCACGATCAGCTCCGGCGCGATCTGGCGCAGCCGTGCGGCGCGTTCATACTGGGGTAAGTCGAGCAGGTCGACCCCGTCGACATGCAGGATGTCAAACAATAATGTCACCACTCCGCCCGGCGGGGCGTCGGTGTCGATTCGAGACATCGTCTCCTGAAAGCTCGCCGGACCGTCGGCGGCCATCCATAGCGCTTCACCGTCGAGCACGACGTCGTTCACTGGCAGCGCTCGCACTGCCGAGACGATCCCAGGCAGACGCGCGGTCAGGTCGTTGAGATTGCGTGAGAAGACGCGGACCTCGTCGCCGCGACGGTGAATCTGCACCCGGAGGCCGTCCAGCTTGTGCTCGACCGAGGCGCAGCGAAACGCGGTGACCGCCTCGGCCACACTCGCGCTTGGAGAGGCGAGCATCGGCAATACCGGGCGCATTACCTGCAGGCCGACTGCGAGCAGCCCGGCCTCGCCTTCGGCGACCGCGATCTCTGCGGTGCGAGTCAGATCGCCGGAGAGCATCAAGGCCCGGCGGGTTAGGACCGTGCTTACGCCCGCGGCACGGGCAACCGCGTCGCTCATCACCCCGGCCAGGGCGCCCTGGCGCAGCTCGCCCGTCAGTAACGCCGTCAGAAACGACGTCTCGGCTCCGGTCGCCTGTGTCATGAGATTGTCAAGCAGCGCGCGGCGCTGGCCCGCCGAGCCCGGGCCGGCGGCCGCGGCGATCGCGGTGATCGCGGTGTCGACCTCGGTCACGGTCAACGTCGGTTGCTTTGCCGGCGTCTCTCTAAGACCACGCAGCGTCGCCCAGCCGACCCCGATGCGTCCCTGCCGCGGCTCGCCAGCGAGCAACCCGACGCAGATCGCCACCTCAGCGGGCGCGACCCGGGACAGCAGCGCGGCAAGGATCGCAGTTTTCTCTGAGCGCCTGCGTGTAGCGGTGACAGCGACGGACGCCTCGACGACGGTAGTGAGCAGGACTCCCATATTGCATGGAGATTAGGCTCCACGCCTCACTGACCTAGGTCGAAACGGTCCCTCGTTCAGGTCTTGCGACAAGGCCATCGCACCCGGCTCATCGCAGGTGGTCGGCGTTGACAGCGGTCAGATGTGGGGTGAGCAGGCCCACTCCAAGGAGAACCAGCCCCGCTGTCAACCGATCGCCCCAACCGGCCCGATCCGGGCAACTACATGCGGCGTCCGGCCGTCGGGCCCAATACCGTCCCTACCGAGCAGAACCGTCGCAAAGCACGCGTCCGGTCAGGTCCCATACGACCGATGAAAGCGAGCGCGCGGTACGGCTCGATTCGGCTGAAAGCAGACTGTCGAGGGTGCGTCAAACCGTCCGCGACACTTCCTGTCTTCGCGGATGGGGAGTGTCATCCATCGTCCGAGGCCGTCGTAGGCGCTGCCAAGGCCCGGCCGCAGCCGACGAAGAAAGGCCCAATCGACCACTGCGTGAGTTGTTGCTCAACGAGGTGATCGAGGCTGGTCGGATCGCGCTACTGGGGCGACGCTCGCGCACGCTGACCTGCCCGCATCGTCTGAGTCGACCAGCAACACGAGCTTCCTGCGGACGCGGCGCCGCTCGATCACTTGAGTGGCACGAGCCGGCTCGCGGTTTGCCGGCGCGGCGGGCGGTGCGGCGGTCTGCCGAGACGCCCCATCCGTCGTGTGAGCAGAAGCGAGGGGCCCATCTGTCGCTCCCGGTCGCCGACGTCAGTCGCGTAAGGACTACTCGTCAGGACCGGCCGTCTCCAAAGGTGATTTCGTGTGCGACGGCGTCTGCGTCCTCCTGCGCCATATTCTGGCCCCCGATTCTGCGCGTTGATCCCTGCCTTATTTGTTGCCTCGACCGCTCGTTGGAGGCTGCCGGCAAGTGTCGGTGCCTCTCTCGCCTCGACGCCCTCCAGGACGATCTGATCGCCCTGAACGATGTCGTTGAGCCTCATGTGCCCTACGGCAGCGTGGCCGGCCAACTCGTTGGATAGGTTGACGCGCAGGCTGCAGGACCACTGACTGCTAGGACATCCTGAGAGCTGAACGCGCACGCGTACACCGACGGACCCTTCGGCCTGCGGCTCACCACGGGCGTCACTGAGGATCTGGTGGTGCTCTGACATGGCTGTGCTCCGCCTCGAGGTGGGTGTTAGGTCACGCCTAATCTAAGCCGCCCGCGGCGTGCGGTCCAACCAGGATTCCAGCTGCTGGGCGGGGTCGTCGAGTGGCAGCCCCACCGATGCCCCTGACGCTACGTCACAGACCCGCAGTAGCCGGCGCGAAGCGGGGATGCGGCGCGGCGTCGACCTGACGCCAGAGGGTCATGAATGCGCGGATCCAGCCAGGTACGATTAAGCGCGTGCTGGCATCGAGCTCGTCGTCGGAGCAGGGGTTGGTACCGATGATTGCGACGGGCGATCCGGACACCGTGGGAGAAATCCTACGATCGCTGACGTTCATCGGCGAAGGCCGCGGCGCAACCGAGAACATCAAAGTCCGAAGCGACGCCCAACCATGGACAGGGGAAGCCAAGGCCCGCTTCTACCGTGACCACATCTCGAGTCATCCCGACCAGGTGGCTGTCGGCGCGCATTCCGGCAGCGGATACACGTTCGCCGTTGGCCCCCTAACTGTGGACGTGTTCTGGTTCGTAGGGGACGATCGTGTCATCTATTTCAAAGTCACCCGAAATGGCGCGGTGCTGCGGAGGCTCGCCACCTGGCATGCCGTCGAGCGATCGGCGTGGGAGGACGTGACGCCTCACGAGACGGTGATGGAGTCCTCCGATCCGTATGACCCGTCCGCCCCTGGGGCGTTGTTGAGTCACCTTCGCCCGGCTTCCGTCGCACACCGCGCGTCGCATCTGGCCACGAGGTTCAAGGCCGAGCCGTACTGGCAGGCCGAGGCCGTTGTCGTCGGTGTCATCGCACTGAATGTCGGGTTGACGAAAAAGCTTGCCATCGGACCCCGGAGCCTGTCAAGTCCGGTGAGACGCCTCGCGTTCGAATTTAGTGAGCGGCGGCGACCTCCGTTGGCTTGTTGATCCACGCGGCTGTCGGCAGCTGCGGCGGGGCGGGTGGTTTGCGGACGAACCGCTCGGGGTGGGCGGCATAGGCGGCGTCGAGCACGTGCCTTCGGGCGGCGTGCAGCGCGGGTGCTTGGCCGTGGTGGAAGGCGGCTGGGGTCATCAGCCCGATCCCGGAGTGGCGGTGCTCGTGGTTGTACCAGCGGAAGAAATGCCGGCAGTGAGAGCGGGCGTGCTCGATCTCGTCGAACCGCTCGGGGAACTCGGGCCGGTACTTCAGGGTCTTGAAGTTCGACTCCGAGTACGGGTTGTCGCTTGAGGTGTACGGGCGGCTGTGGGTCTTGGTGACACCAAGGTCGGCGAGCAAGAAAGCCACCGGCTTGGCGCGCTGAGGCGCGCCGCGGTCGGCGTGCAGCGTCAGCACCTTGGGCGTGATCTTCTGCTGGTCGGTGGCCTGCTCGATCAGCGCCTTGGCCAGTTGCCCGTTCTCGCGGTACTGGACCGCCCAGCCGACGACGTAGCGGCTAAACACGTCGAGGATCACGTACAGGTAGTAGTAGGTCCACTTGGCCGGACCCTTGAGCTTGCTGACGTCCCAGGACCACAGCTCGTTCGGCCGCTGCGCGAGCAGCTCCGGCTTGGCGTAGGCGGGGTGAGTGAGCTGATCGCGCCGCTCCCGGACCCCGCCGTGATGCGCGGCAAGAATCCGGTACATCGTCCGCGTCGAGCACAGGTAGGTGCCCTCGTCCAGCAGCGTCGCCCAGGTCTCCTGCGGCGATATATCCACGAACCGCTCCGAGTGCAGCACCTCAAGCACCTGCCCGCGCTCGGCCTGGGCTCAGGCGGCCTGCGGCGGCGGTAGATCGACCCCGGCGACGCGCCCAGCGCCCGGCACGCCGGCCGAGTCCCGATCAACGGCGTGAGCTGCTCGACGGTGGCCGCGATCATCGCTCGGTGCTCCTGGTCGCGCTGTCGGTACCGAGCATCTCTTCCAGCAGCGCTGAGACGTTTCCCTGAATCTCCACAACTCGCTTCATCTTCGCCAGCTCCGCCTCCGCGCGCTCGGCCCGACGGGTCAGCCCCGTGATCTGCGCATCACGCCTATCGGCCGGCTTGCGGCCACGCGGACGCCCGAGCTCCTTCAGCGCCCCGTCCTTACGCTGCTTACGCCAATACGTCAGATGCGACGTGTACAGCCCCTCACGACGCAGCAGCTCACCGACCTCACCCGGCCGGGTGCACCCGTCAGCCTCGGCGAGAATCCGCGCCTTGTACTCCGCCGTGAACGACCGCCGCTTGGCCTGCTTGACCAGCTCCGGGTCCGGGACCTCCCCGCGACCGGGGACCCCCGCCGGCGCGGCGCACCCGCCAGCCCCGAATTCCAGCTCGGCTACGCCTCCCTGATCTTCGCTGCTGGCGACAGCAACCTCAACCGCTGCTCCAGCTCCATTCGTGCTCGTCTCCAACATGTCCAGCGTTCTCCGTTCTCGCCCTCAAGGTCATTGATTCCTCGATGGTGAGCGTCTCGCCAGACGTTGACAGAGAGGGGGCGCACTGAGCTACGGCGTCATGAGCGACGAGCGACGAGCGACGGGTCGGGGCACCGAACTGACGGCCGGGCCTATGTACCGGCTTGTGGCACGCCGCGCGGTGCTGTATCACTCCCTGCGTCTGCAGGTTCTTCGACCCCCCGAAGGAGCGATGCGTCGTGTCCAATGCTAACGGCCTCCCACGCCTGCAGATTAGTGACGCTGACGACCCGCGGGTCGTCGAAGAGGCGGCGAGTGAGGATTACTCACTGCACGTAGTCCCCCGCACCTGGCGGATGGACCGTTTCAAGCTCACGATGGCCTGGTACGCGGTTGCCACAGCATTCTTCTACATGTACTTCGCCGCGTTCGTCGCGCTCGCCTACGGCACTGTCAACGCGCTAATCGGGATTGTGCTTACCGTGGCCGCGTACTCGCTCATCAACGGCGTCATCGTACGGGTCGCGTCGACGAGCGGGCTGACCGTCGCTCTCTTTTCGCGCAGCATGTTCGGATTCGTGGGTGCGACGATCGCCACGCTTATCTTCGCTGCGACGGCTACCTATTACCTCGTTTTCGAGGGCTCGGTGGTCTCGGTGGCGGCCAAGACGTTGTTCGGGGGCCCGCTCAAGCTGTGGTACGCCGTCGTAATCATCGGCACCGCCCCGCTCGTGTGGCGCGGGGTGCGTACCTGGCTCGACCGGCTTAATACGGTCCTGCTGCCCTTTTACACCGTAGCCCTGTTCGGAGTCGTCATCTGGGCGCTGGCCAGCAAGGGATACCACGGCTTCCTGCCCGGGACAAAAGCCCTGCCCGGCACGACCCTGCCGTGGCTCCAGGCCTTCACCGCGTACATGGGCGTGTGGATCCTGATGATGTTCACGATGGACTTTGCGCGGCTCAGTCGTCGTGAGGATGAGCGCTACCACGTCGCTGTGACGTTCGGCTGGCTCTACTACACCATCACGTTCCTCGTCAACGGGCTAGTCGGCATCCTGCTCGTCTCGACTTTCGGCATCACATTCAAGCAGCTGGCCGGCCAGGAGAGCGCCTTGCCCGTCGCGATCGTCAACCTCACGGGCGTCCTGGGCATCCTGCTAATCGCGATCACCCAGACCCGCATTAACACGGTCAACCTGTATCTCGCCTCAACGAACTTCGAGAGCTTTTTCTCCCGAGTTTTCCGCCTCACCCTTCCAAGGACTGCATGGGTCGTGTTTGCGGTCGTAGTCGGCTATCTGCTCATGCTGACCAACGTGTTCAGCTACGTGCTCGACGCCCTCAACTATCAAGGCATCGCGATCGTGGCCTGGGTCGCCATCGCGCTCGCTCACGTGCTCTACCTGCGTCGAACCCGGGTCGCACTCGAGGCGCTCGAGTTCCGACCTGGCCGGATCCCGGCGATAAACCCCGGCGGGCTGTTCGCGTGGGTTCTGGCCACGACCTTCGGTGTTGTGTTGAAGATCACCGACTCCACGAGCGACATTTGGCTGGTGTGGGGCTTGCCGCTCGTCTTCGTGATCGCCTTCGGCACCTACACAGCGCTGTCGTTCGTGGCGCGTCCGTCCTGGTTTGCCATGTCGCGGCCCGGAGACCCTCTGACCGAAGTCGCCGACCCCTGGGAAACGCGCGTGCGCTGCCACCGTTGCGACAAGAGCTATCTCGCCCGGGAGATGGATCGCGATCCGACGGCCGACCACCAAGCTATCTGCGCCGCCTGTGCCACCGGCGGGCGCTTCTATGCTGCCGCACGCGACGAGGCGCGTCTGGCATCGGCTGCGCCGAGACCTGAGCCCACCGGGACGCTGCTCGATGGCTGAAACCGTTCAATCGCTGGACGCGCTGGACGTCAACGTCGACCTGGGCGAAAGCTTCGGTCGTTGGAAGCTTGGAGATGACCTGGGCATCATGCCCCACATCACCTCGGTAAGTATCGCCTGCGGCTTCCACGCCGGCGACCCGGCGACGATGCGCGAAACGGCGAACGCTGCCGTCGAGCATGGTCTGCAGATCGGCGCTCACGTAGCGCTGCCGGATCTGCTCGGCTTCGGCCGTCGGCGCATGTCCATCGCACCCGATGACCTCCGCGACTACACGACCTATCAGATCGGTGCGCTGCAGGCGTTCGTCACCGCCGCCGGCGGTCGCCTGAGTCATGTCAAACCCCACGGGGCGCTGTATGCGATGTGCTCAGCGACCCCCGAGCTCGCCGCCGCCGTCGCCCAGGCGATGGTTGCCATCGACCCGGCGCTGCTCTTGCTCCTGCTCGATGACAACACGGCCGAGGCGGTCCAGGCACAGGGGATCCGGCTGGTCACCGAAGCCTTCGTGGATCTCGAGTACCACCCCGACGGAACACTCGTCATCGAGGCCGTCAAGCGTATGTGGGACCCAGAGCGGGTGGCGGCTCGGACCCTTCGGCTTGTGCGTGAGCGCCTGATCGACGCCGAGGACGGCAGCGACCTTGCCACCGACGCTCCCACCGTATGCATTCACGGCGACGGGCCGAACGCGGTCGAGATCGCCGCCACCGTGCAGTGCAGACTCGCCGAGGCGGGCGTCCGTCTCGCGCCCCTCATCGAGACGCTGCCGACGACGACAGGAGGACGCGCGTGAGGCCGACCGTCGACCCGGTCATCGAGCGCAGTCCGGCGAGCGAAGGAAAGCCGAGCATCACCATCCGTCAAGCGGGCGACCGTGCCCTCCTGGTCGAGTTCGGAGAGATGGAGTTCGACCTCACTCTCAACTTCTTCGTCCTCGCCTTTGACGCCGCGGTGCGCGAACATCCCGCTGACGGCCTCATCGAGACGGCGCCGGGGTTTCGCACCATTCTCGTCAGTTACGACTCGGTCCAGCTGCCCACCGAGGACCTGGTGCACCATCTGCACGCCATTTACGACGACCTTCCGGTCGGGCGGGAGATGGCCATCGCAAGCCGACTCATCAAGCTCCCGATCGCGTTTGATGACTCCGAATCGCGCCGCGCGGTCGGCCGCTACATCCACAGTATCCGGGCCGACGCGCCGAACTGTGACGGCGGCGACAACATCGAGTACATCCTCCGTTACAACGGCCTGGCCGACCGCGAGGAGCTCTACGAGCACGTGCTCGCGACCGAGCACTGGACGGGATTCATCGGGTTCTTCCCCGGGCTGCCCTTCATGTTCCCCATCGACTCCCGCCATGTCCTCGTCGCGCCGAAGTACAACCCCACGCGCACGTGGACTGCCGAGGGCGCCGTCGGTCTCGGAGGCCCCTGCCTGGCCATCTACCCGGTCGAGTCTCCCGGCGGCTACCAGCTGTTCGGCCGCAGCCTACCTGTCTACGATCTGCAGGCCCGTAACGCGCGTTTCCGCGAGGATCCGTTGCTGCTGCGCCCGAGCGACCGGGTGCGCTTTCACCGCGTCGAGGAGGCGGAGCTCATGCAGTTCTTCGAGGATGTGCACGCCGACCGCTACACCTATGAGATCGCCGAGGAGAGCTTTGACGTCGGGGGTTACCTCGATGAGCGCGAACAGCACTCCGAGGAGGCCGACCGGCATCGCCGGCAACTCGACGAAGCGTCCGCGGCGACGCCCGTTCCGTGACGGGAAGCGCGGTGAGCGAACCGCACATCGAAATCCTCGAGCCCGGGATCCAGTCCCTTGTCCAGGACTACCCGGGCCGGCGCGGCATGCTGCGACAGGGCTTCTTCCCCTCGGGCGCCATGGACTACGTGGCCCTCGAGACGGCCAATCTGCTCGTGGGTAACCCGACGTCGGCGGCCGGGATCGAGATCGCCCTCGGCAACTTCAGCGCGCGCATCGCCGCCGACACCGTCATCGCGGTCTGCGGAGCCGAGGTCGAGCTCCTCCTCGACGGTCAGTCCCTGCCGCTGTGGGAAAGTCACGCCGTGAGCGCGGGCGCCGTGCTCACGTTGGGGATCGCGGCCACGACAGGCTTTCGCATCTACGTCGCGGTCGCGGGCGGTATCGACGTCCCTGAAGTGTTCGGCTCGCGGGCCACCTACACGATGGGTGCCCTCGGGGGCCTTGACGGACGGGCGCTGAGGAGCGGTGATCGAGTGCCCCTCGGCGACACAGCCGGTGGCCGTGCTGGTCGTCGATTCCGTGAAGACGCTCGTCCCGTATACGGCCGGGAGTGGGAGATCGAGGCCGTGGTGGGACCCCAGGCCGCCCCGGACTACATGACCGAGGCGGATGTGGTCGAGCTGTTCAGTCACCGTTGGAAAGTCGATCGCAACGCCGATCGCACGGGCATCCGGCTCGAGTCGTACCCGTTCACCTGGGCTCGCTCGAGTGGCGGGGTGGCGGGCGGACACCCCTCGAACATCCTCGACAACCCGTACCCGGTCGGTGCGGTGAACATCAACGGCGATCTACCGGTCATCCTCGGCCCCGACGGCCCTACGGCGGGCGGCTTCGTGGTCGCGGCCACCGTCGTTCATGGGGCCTTTTGGAAGCTCGGCCAGCTGCGCCCGGGGGGTGACCATCTCCGCTTCCGTCAGGTCACGGTACAAGAGGCGGCACGTCTCGAGCAAGAGTGGCATGAGCGGTTGAGCGAGGCATACATCGAGGCCGGCTAGACGCCGGCGAGGAGGGACAGTGGCTGAGCACACGATCAGAACCTCGATTCCCGGGACGTTCTACCGGCGACCCACACCGGACGCCGAACCGTTCGTCGCCGAGGGCGCCACGGTCAGCGTCGGCGACGTCGTCGGCCTCGTGGAGATCATGAAAAGCTTTCACGAGATTAAGTCTGAGAAGTCGGGCACGCTCCAGCAATTCCTAGTCGAGAGCGACGACCCTGTCGAAGCCGGTCAAGACATCGCGACGCTAAGCGACTGACGAGTGGAGAAGGTCCTCATCGCCAACCGCGGCGAGATCGCGCTTCGGATTATCCGAGCCTGTCGCGAGCTTGGCCTGCGAAGCGTCGCGGTCCATTCCAGCGCGGACGCCGGGGGGCTTTGGGTGCGCAAGGCCGACGAAGCGGTCGACATCGGCAAACCCGCGGCGCGTCACAGCTACCTCAACGCTGACGTGCTGCTCGAGGCGGCGCAGTCAGGCGGCGCCGACGCCGTCCATCCGGGTTACGGGTTCCTATCCGAGAACGCGACCTTCGCCCGCCGCGTTGCCGACGCGGGCCTGACGTGGGTCGGGCCACCGGCGGACGTGATCCAGCAGATGGGTGACAAAGCGGCGGCGCGCCGGGTGGCCGAGCGCGCGGGGGTGCCGGTCGTCCCGGGCAGCGCTGGGACGGTCGCGACCGACGAGGCACTCGACGCGGCGGCTGCGATTGGTTACCCGGTGATGATCAAGGCGGCCGGCGGAGGCGGCGGTCGCGGCATCCACGTCGCTGAAGACGCCGCCGCGCTCACGCGAGGCATGGAGGCTGCAGGCCGTGAGGCCGAGTCGGCCTTCGGCAACCGCGAGCTCTATCTCGAGAAGCTGATCATCCGTCCCCGCCATGTCGAGGTCCAGGTCATGGCGGACGGGCACGGGAACGCTGTGCACCTGTTCGAGCGTGAGTGCTCGCTTCAAAGGCGGCGCCAGAAGCTACTCGAAGAGTCGCCGGCGCCCGGACTGCCCAGCGCAGCGCGCGAGGAGATGACACAAGCCAGCGTCCGGCTCGCGCTGGAGGCCGGCTACGTCAACGCGGGCACCGTGGTGTTCGTTGTGGACGCCGAGGGGGCGTTTTACTTCATCGAGATGAACACACGGATCCAGGTCGAGCATCCCGTCACCGAGATGGTCACCGGCCTCGATCTCGTCAAGGAGCAGTTGCGAGTGGCAGCAGGCGAGGGGCTCGGCTTCAGTCAGGATGCGGTGAGGACGCGAGGCGCGGCGATCGAGTTCCGCATCAACGCCGAGGATCCGGACGCCGAGTTTCAGCCATGCCCAGGCAAGATTTCAGACTTCGAACTTCCGGGAGGTCCAGGCGTCCGAGTCGACACCGCCATCTTTAACGGCTACACGGTACCCCCCTTCTATGACTCCATGATCGCCAAACTCATCGTCTGGGGTGTCGACCGTCCAGAGGCCGTTGCGCGGGGGCGGCGAGCGCTCGAGGACTTCGTCATCGGCGGGATCAAAACAACGATCCCGTTTCACCTGCGCCTGCTCGCCAGTGACGGCTTCCGCCGCGGCGAGTACCACACCGAGTACCTCGCTGAGCACTCGCTCGGCTGACTTCGGTCGGCAGACCACGCGTTGATCGCCGCCTCCCACCACGGCCCCGCCGAGACAAACGGCAGCGCGAGCAAACTCGACCGCCCGCGCCCAAACGTTGCGGACTCGACGACTACGAGGGCCGCGAGCGACGAGCCGGTCACGGACCAACAGGTACCGGCTGCGCGACAGGCCGGCACGCGCCGACGCGATCGAAGCGCCGGGCCACGCACGGTCATCGCGCCCCGCGAAGCTCGCCAGCGAGAACGCCACCAGCCGCTCGCCGCCCGCGAGATCCTCACGCGCGAGCACTGCAGCGATCGCCTGCCGGCTCACCGCACACCTCCCCAGTGCAGGCAGGCAGCGGCAGTCGCCGGCGACGAGTCCGTCCACGGCCGCAGTAATCTTTGCCCAAGTCCAAGCCAGGACCATGAGCTTCCGTTTTCGCCTCGACCCCGCTCAGCTGTTGGCGCAGCTGTCCAGGGGGTCAAAGCCGTTAAGGGGCAACTTCCCGGCCGCCGCGGTTGCCCGCGCGACCGAGCCCCCGGCTGTCGATCGCTCAAGTCCTCCCCGTCACCCCCTCACAGCCGTCAAGCCCCGAGGAGAGCGACGCGCTCATGACGAGCGCGGCGCCGGTGGTCCACAAACTCTTTCTGTGGACCAGAACCGCGATAAACCCCAGCAAACCAAATGGATAAACGACCCATCGGCTCGCCGGATTCATCGCGAAACTCCCTGCAAATAGCCACCTTTTCAAACGAGAGGGCAATCGCTTCACACGCGAGAGGTCGGTGGTTCGAAACCACCCGTGCCCATCAGAAATACCTGCAAACTAGCACTTTTTTGTTATTCACGCAGGCCTCTCGCGTCCGCGCGAGCGGTCTCCCCTTTCGAGCCCGGTCCTCGGACCGAGTCGCCTCGAGAACGCGGTCTTGGCGACGAGCAGGGCAGAGACAGCTTCGGCGCGTAGACCTCCTTCCGCCGTTCTGGGGTCGCGGCGCGCGCGATCGCAAGCGCAGCCAAGCGCTCGCCGGCTGCCGCTGGCGGCTTCAAGGCGCCGTCCTAAAGAGCACTCGTCGGCGTTCATGACACCAACCACGAAGCGATCACCAAGGCCGCAGTTCCGTTGCGGACGGTCGCTCGCGTCGCCCACGCGATCGGATTCACGCGATAGCTATCGCACGGTTCCGCTCAGCGTGGTGCCGATCCGGGCGTCGGCCCTTAAGCATGGGTAGCTTGCGGGAGCACGCGACGTCGACCGTGCTTTCCGCGCGCAAGGCGGGTGCGGTGTGCCGAGGGCGCGATGCCCGGGATGCGGGCGATGCGGGTTCGCGTGCCATTCGCCAGGCTGAGGCCGGGCGCGGGCGTGAAAAGTTGCGGCTCAGCGTGCCGCGGGCTGCGGTTCGGCGGCTGTCTTCAGTGCGGAGAGCTGCTGGGTGTCGTAC